>JAJAYV010000127.1 GCA_026786045.1 Frankiaceae bacterium
CCCTGCAGCCGTCGCCCTGTGCCGACGGCTACGCCGACAGGTGGGCGGTGAACCTGTCGACGCTCGGGTCGCTCGTGCACCAGGCGATGTCGCCGATCCTGTCGGCCTGCGGCGCGAGCCGGGTCGGTGAGAACGTCGCGTACGGCAACGTCACGCCCGAGCAGCTCGTCACGATGTGGATGGGGTCGACCGGCCACCGCGCGAACATCCTCAACGCCGGCTACACCCACGTCGGCGTCGGGGCGGTCAGGACGGCCACCGGCCGGGTGTACGGCGTCCAGGTCTTCGTCACCGCCTGAGCGACGGGGAGCGGATCGGGATCCGCTGAGTTGACATAGTGTGGATTATCGGCGATGAACGAGCGGGGTCACAGGGGAGCGAGCACCGGCTCAGTAGACCAGCGGAGGGCCCTTCGGCATGGCTGCGGCCCGCAGCCGCAGGATCTCGTGCGACACCGGCACGACGTCGGGGATCTGGTCGAAGCGGGACAGCGGTGCGTCGCGCTGCGCCACCGAGTCCAGCCGCAAGGTGCCGTAGTGCAGCAGCTGCCCGAGCGGCGGCACTGCCGCGTCGATGTACGCGATGGCCATCAATGAGATGGACGGCGAGTGGCGGGTTATCACGCCGTGGCGGCGGTAGATGCGCTTGTCGGTCACGACGAGCCGGTCGCTGTACCAGTCGGCGACGTCCTCGGCGAGCCAGCCCAGCAGCAGCACGAGCAGCAGCAGCGCCGGTCGCCAGCCCTCCATGCTGACCAGCAGCACGGCCACGCCGGTTGAAGCGCCGCTCACGAGCAGCCCGACTCGTAGGCCCGCGGTGAGCCGGACGCGGGCCCAGACGGCGGTGACGAGCGCGAACCACAGCACCGGGAGCAGTAGCGGGCCGAGCAGCAGCAGCGCCAGTCCGGCGCAGGTGCGCAGCGCCGGCGTCAGGAGCACGAGCGGGTGACGCCGGGCGTCGATCGCCACCACCTCGGCGGACGGCACGAAGCTGTACTGCTGGGCAGCCCAGCTGTCCTGGATCTGCTCCTGGAGCGCTCGCGCGGCGGTCCGCAACCGCTCCAGGGTGCCGGGGGCCGGGGTCGACTCCTCATCGGGAGCTGTGGCCCCGGGCTCCGCCGTCGCAGGGTCGTCCTCGCCGGTCACGATGCACCTCCTCCCCAGCTCGTCACAGCGACGTCGATGTGCACCGTCCCCCACCACGGGGTGACCGAGGTCGACGACACGCGGCGCGGCTCCGGGATCCGGTGCGTGCCGTGTGCCAATGTCCTACCGTGACTCTTTCCTGGTCGACCTGCCCCGTGAACGGGGAGCTGCGATGAACATCAAGTCCCTCTTGCTGGTGCTCGTGGTCCTGGTGATCGTGGTGGGAGCCACCGGAGGCGACGCGTCGGCGGCCGCCGTGGGCGGCGCCATCGGCGAGGCTGTGCACCTGGTCACGGTCGCCTGGGACGCCATGGTGAGCAGCGGCAACAGCGCCTAGCCCGTCCGTCCCGGCAGGAGCGCCTAGCGGGCTGCGGCCTGGATCTGCTCGTCAGCGCGCTCGAGCACGTCGTCAAGGCGATCCTGAGCGCCGGGCTCGCCGTCCTCGACCGCCTGCACGGCCCGCGACACCTCGATCATCGTGTCGCGGTCGACGACCTTGACGCGCTCGCGGGCCTTGTCGCCGACCGGACCGAAGGCCTCGCCGAGGGCGAGCTCGTGGGCGTTGAGCAGCTGCCAGCCGTCCCAGGTGGTGTAGGCGATCCCGCGGGCATCGAGGAACTCGGTGACGGCCTCGACGGACGGCTCGACGGCCACCGGCATCGTCGGCAGGTCCGCGAGCATCGAGCCGACGGTCTCGATCGCGTCACCCTTGGTGTGGCCGATGAGGCCTACCGGGCCGCGCTTGACCCAGCCATTGACGTAGACGCCCGGGACCGGCGTGCCGTCGAGGTCCAGGACCCGGCCCGCGGCGTGCGGCAAGACGTGGTCGCGGCTGTCCCAGGGAAGGCCGGGCAGCTCGGTGGAGCGGTAGCCGACGCAGCGGTAGACCGCCTGCACGGGCCAGTCGTTGAAGTGCCCGGTGCCCTTGACGCTGCCGTCACCGGTCAGCTCGGTGCGCTCGGTCCGGAAGCCCTCGACGCTGTCACCGCCGAGCACCTCGACCGGGGACTCGAAGAAGTGCAGCCACAGCTTGCGCGGCCGGTCCCCCACGCCCTTGTCGGCGGTGCGCATGGCGTACTTCTCGAGCTCGCGCACGACCATCTTGGTCTGGTTGTCGGCGTTGATCGCGGCGACCGAGCCGTCGTCGTACTCGATGTCCTCCGGGTTGACCAGGACCTCCACGTTGGGTGAGTGGTCGAGCTCGCGCAGCTCGAGCGGGGTGAACTTGGCCTGCGCCGGCCCGCGGCGGGCGAAGACGTGCACCTCCTCGACCGGCGAGGCCTTGAGGCCCTGGTAGACGTTGTCCGCGATCTCGGTGACGAGCAGCTCGTCGGCGGTCTTGGAGAGCATGCGGGCCACGTCCAGGCCGACGTTGCCGGCGCCGACGACGGCGATCGAGCGGGCCTCCAACGGCCACTGGCGCGGGACGTCGGGGTGGCCGTCGAACCAGGAGACGAACTCCGCGCCGCCGAAGCTGCCGGCCTTGTCGATGCCCGGGATGTCGAGGTCGCGGTCCTTCTCGGCGCCGGTGGTGAACACCACGGCGTCGTAGTAGCGGCGCAGGTCCTCGAGCTTGAGGTCCACGCCGTACTCGACGTTGCCGAGCAGCCGGATCTCGGGCTTGGAGAGCACCTGGTGCAGCGCCTTGACGATGCCCTTGATGCGCGGGTGGTCCGGCGCGACGCCGTAGCGGATCAGGCCGAACGGCGCCGGCTGGCGCTCGTACAGGTCGATCGACACCGGGGTGTCGGACTTCAGCAGCACGTCGGCGACGTAGATGCCGGCCGGTCCTGCGCCGACGATCGCGACCCGCAGCGGGCGCTCCTCGGTTCCTGGGCGCGTCACGTGCTCTCCTGGCGTCGACGTCGATGGCCTCCCCTTCCGAACACACGGGGAAGACACCATTGTTCCGCAGCTTCGCGGGACGGCCAGCGGTCGGCGCGTGACCTGCGCCACCACCTCCTCCCGGTCAGCCGAGGCGGACGAGCTTGACCGTGTCCGCGTCGTAGACGGGCCGCAGGACGACCCGGCCCTGCCTGGGTGAGGCGTCGACCATGAGTCCGCCGCCGACGTAGACGCCCAGGTGCGGGACGGCCGGCCTGCCGTAGACGACGAGGTCGCCGATCCGCGCGTCGGCGATCGGCACCGCGCGGCCGGCGGCCACGAGCCGGTCGCGGTCACCGGGCAGGTTCCCTCCCCCGGCGTTGCGCCAGGCGACGTGCACGACGGCGACGTCGCTCCACCCGCCCGGTCCGGCGGGCAGGCCGACCAGGCTGCGGGCGACCGGGGCAGATCGGTAGCCGACCAGGCTGGAGAGCCCCTTCTGCTTCGCCGGCAGGCCGGGCAGCGGGCGCAGGCCCGACGAGGCGGTGACCGGCGCAACCGGAGCGGGGCGCGGGGCCACCACGACCGGCGCAGGTGCGGGCGCGACCGACGGGGCAGCGGCAGGCGTGGGCGTCCAGGGCTTGACCGGGGGCATGCCGGGTCGCGGCACGCGGCCGTACCGCACGACCCCGGCGCTCCACAGGGGCCGCTCGACGACGCCCTTGCGCGCCGAGGACGCGTCCACCATGCGGCCGTCGCCGGCGTAGATGCCGACGTGGTCGACCGGGTCGTTGTAGAAGACGAGATCGCCGACGAGCAGCTGCTCGCGCGGGATCGGGACGGCCCAGCGCTGCTGGTCGCGCGAGACGCGCGGCATGCCCTTCACCCCGGGTACGCCGGCCCACAGCTTGGTGAAGCCGGAGCAGTCCCACGTCCAGGGCCCGTTGCCGCCCCACTCGTAGCCGTCGCCGAGCTGCGCACGCGCGGCGTGCAGGACGTCCGCGGCGGCCTGGTCAGGAGCGCCGTTCAGCGGCGCTCCCCCGCTGCTGTGGCTGAAGGTCGTCGTGCCGGCGAGGGCGAGCACGGCGAGGAGCAGACCGGCAGCGCGCAGCCGCGGTCCTGAGGAACGGACGGGCCGCACGGCGCGCCTCCTGGGCTTCGAGGGACTGGTGGTGTAGCAGGTCCCTCGGCAGGCTTCGCGTCCTGCCTGAGCTCAGATGCCCCCTTCGTCCACCTGCAGCGCCCGCCAGCCGAGCCCGACGGCGGCCGTCGCGGTTGTCAGCACGGCCGCTCCGGAGCTCTTCCGCACCCGGCCGCGGGCCAGCGCGCCGCCCACCGCCAGCACGTCGAGGGCGTCGGTGAGGACCCCCGCGGCCACCCAGGTCCGGGCCGCCGCCGAGCCGGGCCGCCGGAGCGCGACGAGCGTCCCGAGGCCGATCGCGATCTCGCGCGCGCCCAGCATCTGCACGGCCCAGCCGACCCTCGTCGCGGTCGCCGAGTCGACGCCCATGAGCTGCGGCAGCACCCGCGGCCGGCCCACCATGACCACGCCCGCCCCGGTGCGGAGCAGGGCCAGGTGCTCGGGCCGGACGCGCTCGGCGACGGCGCCGACGGCGGACCGGGCGGACGTCGGAGCGGGGGTGCGGCGCTGCAGCACGGTGCCTCCTGGGGGTGCGGGTGGACATCGGCAGGTGTCGCGCCGGACGGCGCGGGAATCGTCCTGTGCGTCTGCACGTTGGCACAGCAGATGTCCTGACCCGGGAGGCACCCATGAGCGACCGCGTACTCCGAGGCACCCGCCTTGGTTCTGTGAGCTACGAGAGCGACCGGCACACCGAGTTCGCCCCGCGGCTGCGGACCGCCTACGACTGCCCCAACGGGCACGCGACCGAGGTCCCCTTCGCCGCCGAGGCCGACATCCCCTCCAGCTGGGAGTGCCGGGTCTGCGGTGCCACCGCGCTGCTGCGCAACGGCGCGCCCGCCGAGGAGAAGAAGGGCAAGCCTGCCCGCACCCACTGGGACATGCTGCTCGAGCGGCGCTCCCCGGCCGAGCTGGAGGAGGTCCTGGCCGAGCGCCTGGCCGTTCTGCACGACCACCAGGGCAAGGTGAAGGCCGCCCTCAAGCAGGAGCGCGCCAAGGACAAGAAGAGCGCCTAGCTCCCCCGCCTACGACCGGGCCGTCTCCCTTCGGGAGGCGGCCCGCCGTCGTGTCGGGAGGCGGCCCGCCGTCGTGTCACGGTCGGTCGTCGGGGTCGACGACCTCTCCCTCGACGACCTCTCCCCGGCCGTCGCGCTCCATCCGCCGCGACGACGGGGGCCCGTACGGCCCGCCGAGGCCCCCGACGACGCCAGCCACCCCGAGCCGCCGGGCGACCAGACCGGTGAGCAGCCGCCGCAGCACCGCCCGGGTGGGCGGGAGCACGCAGGCCAGGCCGAGGACGTCGGTGGCGAAGCCGGGGGTCAGCAGCAGCGCGCCGCCGAAGACCACCAGCGCCCCGTCGGCGACCTCCTTGGCCGGCACCCGGCCCGTGCCCAGGGCGCGGCGGAAGGCGGCCCAGGTGCGGGCCCCCTCGCGGCGCAGCAGCCAGGCGCCGAGCAGCGACATGAGCAGCAGCAGCGCGATCGTGGGCAGCGCGCCGATGACCTGACCGACCTGCACCAGGATGTAGATCTCGACCAGCGGCACGACCAGCAGTGCGAGGACGAGCAGGCCGCCCATCTCAGCCCCGCTGGGTGGCGCGGCCGGTCCGGCGCTGCACGCCCCACAGGGTGACCTTCCACAGCGCCTCGAGCACGATCGCCCGGCTCATCTTGGACTCGCCGCGCTCGCGCTCGACGAAGGTGATGGGCACCTCGACGACGCGGTAGCCGGCGTGCCAGGTGCGCCAGGCCAGGTCAACCTGGAAGCAGTAGCCGTGCGAGGCGACCTGCGCCAGCGGCAGCGCGTCGAGCACCTCGCGACGGTAGGCCCGGTAGCCGCCGGTCGCGTCGCGCAGCGGCAGGCGCAGCATCAGCCGCGCGTAGGTGTTGCCGCCGCGGCTGAGCATCTCGCGGGAGCGGGGCCAGTTGACGACCTGGCCGCCCTCGACCCATCGGCTGCCGAGGACGAGGTCGGCGTGCTCGAGCGCCGCGAGCAGCCGCGGCAGCTGCTCGGGGGCGTGCGAGCCGTCGGCGTCCATCTCCACGACGACGTCGTAGCCCCGCTCGCGGGCCCAGGCGAAGCCGGCGACGTAGGCCGCGCCCAGGCCGTCCTTGTCGGCGCGGTGCAGCACGTGCACCCGGTCGTCGGCGGCGGCGATCCGGTCGGCGATGGCGCCGGTGCCGTCCGGGCTGTTGTCGTCGACGACGAGCAGGTGCGCGGTCGGGACGGCGGCGAGCAGCCGCCCGGCGATGACCTCGACGTTCTCGGCCTCGTCGTAGGTCGGGACAACCACGAGCACGCGGTCCAGCGCGGCGCTCACGCGGCGGCCCGGCGGCGGCCCAGAGCGGGGACGACCATGGCCAGCGCGCCGATCGCCGACAGCGCGGCCTCGGGCGCCGCGCCGACGCGGGTGGCCAGCGTGCGCCCGTCGCGTAGCGGCACCTCGTGGACCATCACCTCGCGGGTGAAGACGGCCGCGTCGTCGATGACCTCGCCGTCCGGCGCGATCACGGCGCTGATGCCGCTGGTCGCGGCGACGAGCACGGTCCGGCCGTGCTCCACCGCGCGCAGGCGTGCCATGGCCAGCTGCTGCACGGTCTCCCCGCTCCGCCCGAAGGTTGCGTTGTTGGTCTGCACGACGATCAGCCTTCCCCCTGCCACCACCGTGTCGCGCACCAGGTCGTCGTACGCCACCTCGAAGCAGATCACGTCGCCGAGCCGGACCGTCCCGACGTCGAGCAGGCCCACCTCGTCGCCGGCGGCGAAGTCGCGCGGGACGAGGTCCACCTTGTCGGTCACCTTGCGCACCAGCGACCGGTAGGGGATGTACTCACCGAACGGCACCGGGTGCCGCTTGACGTACCTCTCCCCCGGCCCGGTCTCGGGGTCCCAGACGATCCCGGCGTTGCTCACCTGGTCGCCCGGCCCCTGCAGCACCGCCCCGACGAGCACCGGCACGCCGACGTCCTTGACCGCCGCGTCGATGAGGTCGTACGCCGCCGGATCGGCGAACGGGTCGATGTCGGAGGCGTTCTCCGGCCACACGACCAGCGCGGGCTGCTCGACCCGGCCGGCGCGGACGTCGGCGGCGAGCTGCCGGGTGGCGTCGACGTGGTTGCCGAGCACGGCGGCGCGCTGGGCGTTGAAGCCGAGCCCGAGGCGCGGGACGTTGCCCTGCACCACGGCCACCCGCACCGCCTCCCCCTCGGTCGGCAGCGGGACGAGCGCGGCGTTGCCCACCGCCGCGAGCAGCGGGGCGGCGACGGTCGCGGCAGCCAGCGCGGGCGCGACCCGGACGTTCAGGACGGCCCAGGCCAGCGCGCCGGCCAGCAGCGCGACGACGACGGTCACCAGGGGCGCCCCGCCCAGCGCGGCCAGCGGGGTGAGGGCGGAGTCGCCCTGGCTGAAGGCGAGCCGGCCCCACGTGAAGCCGCCGAAGGGCAGCCGGCCGCGCAGCGCCTCCTGCAGGACCCACAGCGCGGCGGTCCACAGCGGCCACCAGGCGGTGCGGGTGACGACGGCCACGGCCGCACCCAGGCCGGCGAGGAAGGCCGCCTGCAGCAGCGACAAGGCGATCAGAGCCAGCGGCCCGGCGATGGTGGCGGTCCACTCGACCAGCGGCACGAACAGCGCCAGACCGTGCACCAGCCCGAGCAGCGCCCCCTGGCGGGCGCTTGCGCCGCGGCAGGCCACGGTCAGCAGCGCGACGGCCGGCACGGCCAGCCAGGGCAGGTCGACGGGCGGGAAGGCCAGGTAGAGCAGCAGGCCGGAGGCCAACGCAGCCAGCAGCCGCAGCCCGAGCGAGGGGGCTGCGCGGCTGTCCACCGGCTCCATCCTGCCTGACAGCAGCTCCGGGCGACGGGTCCACCGGAGCAGGCGCCCGAACCCTTCGGACCGACCCGGCGCCGGCTGGAGGCCGTCGTCGTGCCGTTGTCTACTGAGCCCGGGCGCCTGCCCTCGGGTGGACCGAGGACGAACTTAGCGGGGCCTCCCCATGGCCTGTCAACCGGCCTCTGACCTGCGACGATGCATCAGAACCGCAGGTCAGCGGGGGTGCGCCGCTCACCTGCCGGTTACCGGCTGAACACCGTGCGTCCACCGACGACCGTCAGGCGGCATACCGGATCTTCTTCTGACAGGTCGGGCAGACCGGAGACACCGGCCCGTGGATCGGTGGACCAGGCCGAGACCCGTGCGTCGGGCATCTGCACGACGAGCTCGCCCGGGACGTCCCACACGGCAAAGGTCGCGGGGGTCCCGGGCGCGAGCTCGCCGGCCCCCTCCACCCGGGCGGCGCGCCACCCGCCGCGGGTGTGCGC
>JAJAYV010000128.1 GCA_026786045.1 Frankiaceae bacterium
GCCCAGCGGGGCCGGGGCGACGCTCGTCCGGCCGCTGACCGGCGACCTGCCCCGCAGCGCCCGCGAGTTCGCCCGCACCCAGCAGGTGTCGTTCCTCGCGGTCGTGCAGGCCGCGCTGCTCACCGTGCTGCACCGGCACACGGGGCAGAGCGACCTGGCGATCGGGTCGGTCTTCTCCGGCCGCGTCCGCACCGATCTCGAACCGCTGGTCGGCCTGTTCGCCGACCTCGTCGTGCTCCGCACCGACGCGGGCGGCGCCCCCGGCTTCGGCGAGCTGGTCCGCCGCTGCCACGACACCGTGCTGGATGCCACCGCCCACCAGGACGTGCCGTTCGCGGCGGTCGTGGACGCGCTGCGGCCCGAACGCCGCCCCGGCCGCCACCCGCTGGTGCAGATCAGCCTGTCGTGGCAGCCGCCCGACGCCCCCCTCGGCCGCCTGCGGCTGGGCTCGGCGACCGCCGACCCCGTCGACGTCGCGACGCCCTGGTCGCGGCTCGACCTCACCATCACCGCGATCGACGCCCCGGACGGCCGCCTCGACCTGTCGGCCGAGTACTCGACCGAGCTGTTCGACGCCGACCGCGTCGACCGGCTCCTCGGCGACCTCACCGCGGCCCTGTCCGCCGGGCTGTCCGCACCCGGAACCTCGATCAGCGCCGTCGACCTGCCCTCCCTCGCCCTCCGCTCCCCCATCGGGCGGGAGCGCCCGGCCGCCGGCGACGGGCCCGCCGGGCCGGGGCTGGACGACGAGATCGCCGAGCTGGAGCAGCAGCTCGCCGAGCAGGCCGAGATGGTGCGGCTGCTGGCGGAGAAGCGCGCCGAGAAGGCCCGGCGGACCGCGGCCCGCACCGTGGTGCCCGTGCCGCGCACCGGGCCCGTGGTGTGCACCCACCAGCAGGAGGGGGTCTGGTTCGACCATCAGCTGGACCCGGCCTCCACCGTCTACCACATCGTGTTCGCGCTGCACCTGCGCGGCGACCTGGACGTGGCCGCACTGGGCCGCGCCCTGCACGCGCTGGTCGCGCGCCACGAGTCGCTGCGGACGCGCTTCGTGGCCGAGGACGGCGTGCCCCGGCAGGTCGTCGACCCGGTGCCCGACCCACGGCCGCTGCCGGTGACCGCGCTCGGCGCCGCCGACGTCGGGGCGTGGCTCGCCGGCGAGGTCCGGCGGCCCACCGCCCTGTCCACCGGCCCGCTGTTCCGGGCGCCGCTCGCCCGGGTCGGGGACGACGAGCACGTGCTCGTGCTGATCGTGCACCACATCGTCGTCGACGGGTGGTCGGTGCGGATCCTCGCCGACGAGCTGACGCGCCTCTACGCGGCGGAGACCGGCGCCGGCCGCGCCCGGCTGCCGGAGCTGCGGGTGCAGCCCGCGGACCACGCCGTCTGGCAGCGCCGCACCGTGGACGGCGGGGAGCTGGACCGGCAGCTCGCCCACTGGCGCGAGACGCTCGCGGACCTGCCCGTCGTGGACGTCCCGACCGACCGGCCGCGGCCCGCCGACCCGACCGGCGCCGGAGCGGCGCTGGAGCGGGTGCTGCCCGCCGACCTGGCCGCGCGGACCCGGGCCGGCACCCGGGCGCACGGCGCGTCGCTGCTGGCCGTGGCTCAGGCGGCGCTGCTCACCGTGCTGCACCGCTACACCGGCCAGACCGACCTGCCGATCGGGTCGATCTTCTCCGGCCGCACCCGGGCCGACACCGAGTCCATGGTCGGCTACTTCGTCAACCCCGTGGTGCTGCGCACCCGACTGGACGGGGCACCGACGTTCGCCGAGCTCGTCGGGCGGTGCCACGACACCGTGCTCCGGGCGAGCGCGCACCAGGACGTGCCGTTCGGGCGGGTCGTCGACGCGCTGCGACCCGAGCGCGTGCCGGGGCGCAACCCGCTGTTCCAGGTCAACCTGTCGCTGCAGCCCCCCGGCGCCGCGCTCGGGGCCCTCGACCTGGGCGGCGTCGTGGTGCAGCCGCTGCCCGTCGCCGAGGGTGCCACCCGCTTCGACATCGCGATCGGCGTCACCGACCACCCCGACGGGCGGCTGGAGCTGTCCGCGGAGTACGCGACCGAGCTGTTCGACGCCGACCGCGTCGACCGGCTGCTCGACCACGTCACGGCGGCGCTCGACGGCGGGCTCGCCGCGCCGGACACTCTCGTCGCCGACCTGGACGTCCTGCCCCCCGCGGAGCGGCACCGGCTGCTGCACGCCGGGAACGACACGTCCGTCGCCCGGCGCGCCGAGCCGCTTCACCGGATGGTCGAGGCGGTGGCCGCGGCCACCCCGGACGCGACCGCCGTGCTCGACCACGACGGCACCCGCCTCACCCACCGCGAGCTCGACGCGGCCGCGGAACGGCTGGCGCAGCGGCTCCGCCGGCACGGCGTCGGGGCCGAGACGGCCGTCGGGGTCTGCCTGCCCCGCGGTGCCGACCTGGTGACCGCGCTGCTGGCCACGTGGAAGGCGGGTGGGGTCTACGTCCCCCTCGACCCGGCCCTGCCCCCGGACCGCCTCGCCCGGCTGCACGCCGACGCCGACCCGGCCGTGGTCGTCACCCTCGCCGAGCACGCGCCGGCGTTCGGCACCGTGATCGCGCTCGACCGCGCCGCACCGGCGCCCGAGCCGGGCGCGGCACCTGTACGGGCTCTGGGGTGCGACGGGGCACCGCGGCCGGGCGCCGGGCCCGACTCCACCGCCTACCTGCTCTACACGTCCGGCTCGACCGGCGCGCCGAAGGGCGTCGCCGTCTCCCACCGGGGCCTGCACAACCGGATCGTCTGGATGCAGGAGGCCCACGGTCTCGACGCGGCCGACCGGGTGCTGCACAAGACCCCCTACGGCTTCGACGTCGCGCTCTGGGAGCTGTGCTGGCCGCTCGTCACCGGCGCCGCGCTCGTGCTCGCCGCTCCCGGCGCCCACGCCGACCCCGCCCACCTGCACCGGCTGATCACCGACACCGGCGTGACCACGCTGCACTTCGTCCCGACGATGCTGGCCGCGTTCCTCGACCACGCCGCCGCGCCCACCGTCGGCCGCGGCCCCCTGGGCCGGGTCCGCCGCGTGTTCTGCAGCGGGGAGACCCTGCCGCCCGCCACCGCCGCCCGCTTCCTCGCGGCCTGGCCGGACGTCGAGCTGCACAACCTCTACGGGCCGACCGAGGCCTCCATCGACGTCACGGCGTGGCGGTGCGGACCGGACGCGGCGACCGTGCCGATCGGGCGGCCCATCGCCAACACCCGCGCCTACGTCCTCGACGCGCACCTGCGGCTGTCCCCGACCGGGGTGCCCGGGCAGCTGTACGTGGCCGGCACCGGCCTCGCGCACGGCTACCTCGGACGGCCGGGGACCACCGCCGAGGCGTTCGTCGCCGACCCGTTCACCCCGTGGCCCGGGCAGCGCATGTACGCCACCGGAGACCTCGCCCGCAGGCGGCCCGACGGTGTGCTGGAGCACCTCGGCCGCACCGACCGGCAGGTCAAGATCCACGGTCAGCGGGTCGAGCTCGGCGAGGTCGAGCACGTCCTGTCCGGCCATCCCGGGGTGCGCCACTGCGCCGTGGTGGTGCGCGGCGACGCGCTCGCCGCCTACGTGGTCGGCACTGCGGAGCCCGCCGGGCTGCGGCGCTTCCTCGCCGACCGGCTGCCCGCCTGGATGGTGCCCGCGACCGTGACGGCGCTGCCGGAGCTGCCCGTCACCGCGAACGGCAAGCTCGACACGGCCCGGCTGCCCGCCCCGGAACCGGCGGCCGCGCGGGCCCAC
>JAJAYV010000129.1 GCA_026786045.1 Frankiaceae bacterium
ACGTCGGCCTGCCGGGCGACGGCGGACACGGCCCGCGCGGGGGCGGCAAGCCGGCCCCGGAGACGACCGCTCCGGAGACCTCCGGCAGGCCGTAGGCGATGAGCCGTGCCACCTGACCTGAGCGCGCCGGGCCCGGTCGCGCAGGTCGAGGTCGGGCCGTCGGTGCTCGGCCGTCAGCCGTCAGCCGTCGGCGGTCGCGAGCTCCGGGTCCGGCTGGCCGGCGGCCGTCGGCGGGGAGCCCGGCGCCGGCTCGATCTCGGCGACCTGCTGGCGGAGGTAGCGGATGACGACGGCCGCCACAGCCACGACCGGGACGGCCAGGAACGCGCCGATGATGCCGGACAGCGTGCCGCCGGCGGTCACCGCGAGGATCACGACCGCGGGGTGCAGGTCGAGGGTGCGGCCCACGAGGATCGGCTGGAGCACGTTGCCCTCGAGCTGCTGCACGACGAGCACGAGCACCACCACGACGACGGCCGCAGTCACACCGTTGGTGACGAGGGCGACCAGCGCCGCGAGCGCCCCGGTGACGACCGCACCGATGATCGGGATGAACGCGCCGAAGAAGACGAGCACGGCCAGCGGCAGCGCGAGGGGCACCCCCAGCACGGCGAGGCCGATGCCGATGAAGACGGCGTCGACGAGCCCGACGGCGGCCTGCGCCTTGATGAAGCCGGAGAGCGTCACCCAGGACCGCTGGGCGATGGCCGAGACGTGCGGCGCGGCGCGCGGCCCCACCAGACCGCCCATCCAGGGCAAGAACTTCGGCCCGTCCTTGAGGTAGAAGAAGCACAGGACCAGCGACAGCAGCCCGGTGATGAGCAGCGACCCCGCGGCGACGGCGCCGCTGAGCACGCGCCCGGCGATGTCCTGCGCGTTGGCCTGCAGCTCGCCGATGACGTTGTCGACGGTCGCCCCGATCCGCTCCTCGCCGAGGTTGAACGGCGGGCCGGTCAGGCCGTCCTGCAGCTCACCCAGGCCGGCGGTCACCTGGTCGGCCAGCTCCTGCGCCTGACCGGTCACCTGCGGCGCGAGGCCGCCGACGCTGCCGATCAGCAGCAGCAGCGCGACGAGCAGCACGCCGAAGGCGGACGGCGCGGCCGGGACGCCGCGCCGGCGCAGGAAGCGCACGGACGGCCACAGGACGGTCGCGAGCAGCAGCGCGAGCAGGATGGGCAGCAGGACGACCCACAACTTCCCGGCGATGTAGCCGAGCACCACCAGCGCCAGCACGATGAGCAGGAAGCGGGCGCTGACCGCGGCCACCCGCGCCCACGCCTGGCCGAGCAGCACCTCACGGCGCTGCGACACCTCGGGCACCTCGCGCCCGCGCGGGGGGACGGGCGCGACGGCATCGGCCTCGGTGCGGGCGGGGTCGCTCTCGACCGGGTCTTCGGAGGTCACGCGTCGCATCCTGCCCCGTCCGGAAGGCAGAATGCGCCGGGCGGGGGTGTGTCCGGACCGGAGTACGGGGCAGGGTCGACAGGGTGATCACCCCCTTGGGCCTGCCGGACGGCGTGCGCCTGTGCCTGTTCGACCTCGACGGCGTCCTCACCGACACCGCGGCCGTGCACACCGTGGCGTGGAAGGCAATGTTCGACGCGTTCCTGCGCGCGCGGGACCCGGCAGGCCGGCCGTTCGACGCGGGTGAGGACTACCGCCGCTACGTCGACGGCAAGCCTCGCGCCGACGGCGTGCGGACCTTCCTGCAGTCCCGCGGGATCACCCTGCCGGAAGGACATCTCGACGACGGTCCCGACGTGGAGAGCGTGCACGGACTCGGCCGCCGCAAGAACGACCTGCTGCTCGCGACGATCGAGCGCGACGGCGTCGACGTCTTCCCGAAGTCGGTCCGCTACCTCGAGGCGGTGCGCGCGGCCGGCTTGCGCACGGCCGTGGTGTCCTCCAGCGCCAACACCGAGCAGGTGCTCGAGGTGACTGGGCTGGCGCCCCTGCTCGAGCTACGGGTCGACGCGCTCGTCGCGCGCGAGCACGGGCTGGCGGGCAAGCCGGCACCGGACACCTTTCTCTACGCGGCCGAGCAGCTGGGCGGCTCCCCGTCCGACGCGGCCGTCTTCGAGGACGCCCGTGCTGGCGTGCAGTCGGGAGTCGCGGGAGGCTTCGCGTACGTCGTGGGCGTCGACCGGGCCGGTCAGGCCGCGGCTCTGATCCAGGCCGGCGCGCACCGCGTGGTGCGCGAGCTGGACGAGCTGCTGGAGGCGTCGTGAGGATCGAGGACGACTTCCCGGTCGAGCCGTGGGCGTTGCGCGAGCCGGTGCTCCGGCTGGACCGGCTGGCGCGCACTGAGTCTCTGCTCGCGGTGTCGAACGGGCACGTCGGCCTGCGGGGCAATCTCGACGAGGGCGACCCGCACGTCCTGCCCGGCAGCTACCTCAACTCGGTCTACGAGCTGCGCCCCCTGCCGTACGCCGAGAGCGGCTACGGCTACCCGGAGTCCGGGCAGTCGATCATCAACGTCACCAACGGCAAGCTGGTCCGGTTGCTCGTCGACGACGAGCCCTTCGACGTCCGTTACGGCGAGCTGCGCCGGCACGAGCGGTGCCTGGACTTCCGCGCCGGCCTGCTCGACCGGCAGGTCGAGTGGGTGTCGCCCGCCGGGCAGGAGGTGCGCTTGCGCAGCCGCCGCCTGGTCTCGCTCAGCCAGCGCTCGATCGTGGCGCTCTGCTACGAGATCGAGCCCGTCGGGGACGAGGCCCGGGTCGTCGTGCAGTCCGAGCTGGTCGCCGACGAGGAGCTCGTGGAGCTGGCCAAGGGCGACCCGCGCGCCGCCGCAGCGCTGGCCTACCCGCTCGTTGCGGAGGAGGCGTACGCCAGGGGCACAGCGGCCCACCTCATCCACCGGACGAAGAACAGCGGCATCCGCATCGGCGCGGCGATGGAGCACATGGTGTCGGCGCCCGACGGCGTCGACGTGGACGTGCGCGCCGATGCCGTCGACGACTGGGCCCGCACCACCTTCACCGCCCGGCTCAGGCCCGGCCAGCGGCTCCGTGTGGTCAAGATCGTGTCGTACGGCTGGTCCCGCCAGCGCTCGCTCCCGGCCGTCCGCGACCAGGTCGCGGCTGCGCTGACCGCCGCCTGCGCGCCCGGGTGGGAGGCGCTGCTGGCCGAGCAGCGTTCGTACCTCGACGATTTCTGGGACCGGGCCGACGTCGAGGTCGACGGCGATCCCGAGCTGCAGCAGGCGGTCCGCTTCGGGCTGTTCCATGTGCTGCAGTCGGGCGCCCGTGCGGAGCAGCGGCCGATCCCTGCGAAGGGGCTCACGGGGCCGGGCTACGACGGCCACGCCTTCTGGGACACCGAGACGTTCGTGCTGCCGGTGCTGACCCACACCACGCCCGCCGCCGCGGCCGACGCGCTGCGCTGGCGGCACGGCACGCTCGACAAGGCGCGCGACCGGGCCAAGACCCTCGGCCTGGCCGGTGCTGCCTTTCCCTGGCGCACCATCAACGGCGACGAGTGCTCGGGCTACTGGCCGGCGGGCACGGCGTCGTTCCACGTCAACGCCGACATCGCCGACGCGCTCGTGCGCCACGTCGCCGCGACCGGCGACGTCGATCTGGAGCGCGAGATCGGCGTCGACCTGCTCGTGCAGACCGCGCGGCTCTGGCTGTCGCTCGGCCACCGGACGATGAGCGGCGAGTTCCGGCTCGACGGCATCACCGGTCCGGACGAGTACAGCGCGATCGCCGACAACAACGTGTTCACCAACCTCATGGCGGCGCGCAACCTGCGCGCGGCGGCCGAGGTCGCCGTGCGCCACCCGGACCTCGCCGCGCTGCTCGGCGTCGGCGCGGAGGAGGCAGCCGCCTGGCGCGACGCCGCCGCCGCGATGCACATCCCGTACGACGAGCGGCTCGGCGTGCACCCCCAGTCCGAGGGCTTCACCGACCACGCCAGGTGGCACTTCGCGGACACGGAGCCGACGGAGTACCCGCTGATGCTGCACTTCCCGTACTTCCAGCTCTACCGCCACCAGGTGGTGAAGCAGGCCGACCTGGTGCTGGCGATGCAGCTGTGCGGCGAGGCCTTCACGCCCGAGCAGAAGCGCCGCAACGTCGACTACTACGAGCCGCTCACGGTGCGGGACTCGTCGCTGTCCTCGGCCTCGCAGGCGGTCCTCGCTGCGGAGGTCGGCTACTTCTCCCTGGCGTACGACTACGCCGCCGAGGCCGCGCTGATGGACCTGCGGGACCTGCACGACAACACGGCCGGCGGGCTGCACATGGCCTCGCTGGCGGGGGGCTGGACCGCGCTGGTGAGCGGCTTCGGCGGCATGCGGGACTCCGGAGGGCGGCTGTCGTTCCGGCCGGGGCTGCCGGAGGGGATCGACCGGCTGGCCTTCCGCATCGTGCGCCGGGACGGCGTGCTGCTCGTCGAGGTCGAGCAGCACCAGGTCACCTACTCCCTGGTGCGCGGCGAGGAACCGCTCGTCGTCCGGCACGAGGACGAGGACGTCGAGGTGCGCCCGGGCGAGGCCGTGCTGCGGCCCCTGCGCCGCCGCCCCGACGGCGTCCCGCCGCCCCAGCCCGCCGGCCGGGCACCCGCTCGGCGACGCCGGGGCTGAGCCCGGCTCTGGCACAGTCGCGTCGTGGCACAGGCGACGTGGCAGCGGGTGCAGCGCTCGTCCTCGAGCCTGAGCAGCAGGTGCGTGCGGGCGATGGAGGAGCTGCCGTGGTTCGGCGCGCTGCCGCCGGAGCAGCGGTCCTACGTCGGGCTGGTCCTGCAGGCCGGGCTGTCGGCGTTCGCCCAGTGGCTGCGCACGCCCGGCCAGCCGCTGCCGGTCGGGCCCGAGGTCTTCGCGGCCGCGCCGCGCGAGCTGGCCCGCTCGGTGAACCTCAAGCAGACCGTCCAGCTCATCCGCATCGCTGTGGGGGTCGTGGAGGAGGCCGTGCCGTCGCTGGCCGCGCCCGGCGACGAGGCGGCGCTGGCCGAGGCGGTGCTGCGCTACTCCCGCGAGCTGGCCTTCGCCGCCGCGGACGTCTACGCGTCGGCTGCCGAGTCGCGCGGCGCCTGGGACGCCCGGGTCGAGGCCGGGGTCGTCGACGCTCTCGTGCGCGGCCACGCCGGCGAGCTCACGCTGTCGCGCGCGGCCTCGCTCGGGTGGAACCGGGTCGACTGGGTCGTCGCGCTGGCCGCGCCCGCGCCGGTCGCCCTCGACCTGCCCCAGCTGCGGGCCGGTGCGCGGCACAGCGGGCTGTCACTGCTCAGCGGTGAGGCCTCGGCCGCCCTGGTCCTCGTCGTCGGCGGCACCACGTCGGTCGAGCGCGCGGTGCAGCAGCTGGTCGCGGCGCTTCCTCCCGCACCCGTCGTCGTCGGCCCGGTCGCCGGTGAGCTCGCGGCGGCCTCGCGGTCGGTGCAGGAGGCCCTGGCCGGGCTGGCCGCCGTGCGGGCCTGGCC
>JAJAYV010000130.1 GCA_026786045.1 Frankiaceae bacterium
CTCACCTCCTGACGTCCGTCCCCTCCCACGAGGTCTCCTCCCGCTCCCTCACCTGGCGCACCTTCCCCGGCGCCAGGCGGGGCGAGCGGGCGGGGACCTGGCGGGAGGGCCGCAGCACTGGACTCCCGCCTGCCACGTCCTACCCGACCCACCTGCGCCACCCCGCACCGCCCGACCGGGTCCGCGAGCCCGGTCGACCCGCCCCCCCGTGCCACCTGAGAGGTCGAGAGATGGACACGTCAACGCTGCAGGACGCACCGCCCGCACCGCCGCCCGGCCCGAGCCTGGGCGCCGAGCTGCGCGAGAGCCTGGTCCTGCTGGGCCTGGCCGTCGGCGTCACCATGGGCATCACCACCGTCGCCCAGGCCGCGCTCTCTGCGCTGTCCTGAGCCCGCCGTGATGCCCCCCGCCGCAGAGCCTGCGCACGTCCCCGTCCTGCTCGAGCGCTGCGTCGGGCTGCTGGCCCCTGCGCTCACCGAGCCGGGCGCCGTGGTCGTGGACTGCACCCTCGGCATGGGCGGTCACGCCGAGGCGCTGCTGCGCGCGGTGCCGGAGTGCCGGCTGGTCGGCCTGGACCGCGACCCCGAGGCGCTGCGCCGCAGCGGCGACCGGCTCGCCCCCTTCGCCGGGCGCACCACCCTGGTCCACGCGGTGTACGACGAGCTGCCACAGGTGCTGGCCGAGCTCGGCCTGGACTGCGTCCAGGGGGTGCTGTTCGACCTCGGCGTGAGCTCGCTGCAGCTCGACGAGGCGCAGCGCGGCTTCGCCTACGCGCAGGACGCCCCGCTCGACATGCGGATGGACCCCACCCGCGGCGCCACGGCCGCCGACGTCGTCAACAGCTACGACGGCAAGGCGCTGGCCAAGGTCCTCAAGGAGTACGGCGAGGAGCGCTTCGCCTCGCGGATCGCCGACGCGATCGTGCGGGAGCGCGCCCGCGAGCCGTTCACCAGCACGGCCCGGCTCGCCGAGCTCGTCCGCACCGCGATCCCGGCCGCAACCCGACGCACGGGCGGACACCCCGCCAAACGGACCTTCCAGGCGCTGCGGATCGAAGTGAACGACGAAGTCGGCGTGTTGCGACGTGCAATCCCCGCATCTATCGCCACCCTCTGCGTGGGCGGCCGCCTGGTCGTCCTGTCCTACCAGTCGCTCGAGGACAAGATCGTGAAGTCAGAGCTCGTCGCGCGCTCGGCCTCCACCGTGCCGGTGGACCTGCCGTTCGTGCCCGAGGGAGCCGTGTCCGAGCTCCGCCTGCTCGTCAGGGGCGCCGGCAAGGCGCCTGCCGACGAGATCGCCGCCAACCCCCGCGCGGCGTCGGTACGCCTGCGCGCGGCAGAGAGGGTGCGTGCCGCATGAGCGTCGCGAGCCTGCTCCGGACCCCGGAGCCCGCACCCCGCCGCCGGGCCGTCCTCACCGTCGTCCCGGTGCGCGAGGTCGCCGCACCGCGGGCGCCCTTCGTCGTCGCTGTCGTGGCGCTGCTGGTCACCGGCCTGATCGGCTTGCTCGTGCTCAACACGGTGCTCGGCAAGGACTCCTTCCACCTGTTCGAGCTGCGCTCGGAGAACCGCGCGCTGCTCGACCAGGAGCAGGTGCTCGTCCGCGAGGTCGAGATGCTGCGCTCCCCGTCGACCATCGCCGGCAAGGCCGCCGGGCTGGGCATGGTCCCGGCAGGTCCGCCGGCCTTCCTGCGGCTGCCCGACGGCGCCGTCCTCGGCTCGGCGGAGGTCGCGCAGGCTCCGGTCGTCGAGGAGCCGCTCCACGAGGGGACGGCGGTCGAGGAGCCCGCCGCCGAGACGAGCACCGACGAGACGACGAGCGACGCGAGCACGGACGACGCGAGCACGGACGACGAGTGACCCCGCCCCGCGACCCCCGCACTCCCCGGCCCGCCGGCCGGCCCGCCGCCCGCCCGCCGGTGCGCAACGTCAGCCTCGGCCGGCCGCCCGTTCGCCTGCAGGGCGGCCTGCTGGCGGTCCTGATCATGCTGTCGCTCATCGGTGGCCGGCTGGTCTGGCTGCAGGGCTTCCAGGCCGAGGCGTACGCCTCCGAGGCCAGCAAGCAGCGGCTGTCCACGGTCAAGCTCGCCGCCCCGCGCGGGTCCATCAGCGACCGCCGCGGCCAGGTGCTGGCGCTGTCGGTCGACGCGCGCGCCGTCTACGGCGAGCCGCGCACCATCGCCAAGGGCAGCTGCCCGCCTACCGCGACCACGCCGTGCGACGCGGCCGGGATCGCCCGGGCGCTCGCCCCGGTGCTCGACCTGCCCGCCGACGAGCTCGAGGCGCAGCTGTCGCTGACGCCCAAGTCGACCGGCGCGGTCTGCGACGAGGACAACCTCACCGGCTGCAAGGGCTTCGGCTACCTCGCCCGCGGGCTCGAGGCCGAGCAGGCCAACGAGGTGCGGGCACTCGGCCTGCCCGGCATCGGCACCGTGGCCGAGCCGCGCCGGGTGGCCCCCGGAGGCGAGCTGGCCGCCAACGTCCTGGGCTTCACCACCGTCGAGGGCGACGGCACCGCCGGCATCGAGATGCAGTTCGACGAGGTGCTGGCCGGCAAGCTCGGCAAGCGCACCGCCGAGGTCGACGGCGGCGGCCGAGTGATCCCCAACGGCTACACCGAGACGACCGACCCGGTCCCCGGGCGCGACGTCCAGCTCACGATCGACCGCGATCTGCAGTGGTACGCCCAGGAGGTCCTCATGCGGACCCTTGCCGAGTCCGACGCCGAGAGCGGCAGCGCCACCCTCATGGACGTGCAGACCGGCGAGGTGCTGGCGCTGGCCTCCGTGCCGACCTTCGACGCGAACGAGCCCGGCAAGGCCGACGGGGCGATCCGTGGCAACCGTGCCGTCTCCGACGTCTTCGAACCCGGCTCGACCGGCAAGGCCATGACGATCGCGGCCGTCCTCGAGGCCGGCGCCATGACGCCGGACAGCGTCATGGCTGTCCCGGACCGGTACCGCCTGTCCAACAAGACCTTCAAGGACTCCCACACCCACCCGGTCGAGCAGATGACGCTGACCGGCGTGCTCGTCGAGTCCAGCAACGTCGGCACGATCATGGCGTCGGAGAAGATCGGCGGCGCGAAGCTGCACGAGATGCTCGCGCGCTTCGGGATCGGGGAGAAGACCAGCATCGAGCTGCCCGCCGAGAGCCGCGGCATCCTGCGCGACGAGAAGGACGAGTGGTCCGGGACCGACTACGGCACCCACCCGATCGGTCAGGGCTACTCCGTCAACGGCGTCCAGATGGCCTCGGTCTACGCGACCATCGCCAACGACGGGGTGCGCGTGCCGCCGACGGTCCTGCGCTCCACGACCGACCACGACGGCACTGTCGTCCCGGCCCCCGCCAAGGAGCCCGTGCGCGTCCTGAGCCCGGACGTGGCCGCCCAGCTCCGGCAGATGCTGGAGGGTGTCACCAACGAGGGCGGCACCGCCAAGTCCGCCGCGATCCCGGGCTATCGCGTCGCCGGCAAGACCGGCACCGCCCAGCGCGTGGTCGACGGCCGCTACGACGGCAGCTACACCGCGAGCTTCGTCGGCTTCGCGCCGGCCGACGCCCCCCGGCTGGCCCTGTCCATCTCGATCCAGGCGCCCAAGAACGGCTACTACGGCGGGGCGGTCGCGGGCCCGCCCTTCCGCGACATCATGAGCTTCGCGCTGCGGAGCATGGAGGTGCCGCCGACCGGTGCGCCGTCCCCGGTGCTGCGGCTGCGCGCCGACGACCCCCAGTAGCCTGCGACCGTGCCCGCGACCCCCGGCGCGGTCCGCACCCTGCGTCCCGCGACCCCTGCCGCCCGCCCGCTGAGCGGGCTGCAGGAGCGACTTCCCGGCCTGCGCCCCGACCGCCCGCTGGCCGGGGCAGTCGTCACCGGCTGCACCCTGGACTCCCGCGCTGTCCAGGCCGGTGACCTCTACGCGGCACTGTCCGGCTCCCACGCCCACGGGGCCGACTTCGCCGCCGCCGCGGCGCAGGCGGGCGCAGCCGGCTTCCTCACCGACCCGGCCGGCGCGCAGCGGTGCGACGCCCACGGCGGGCCCGTGCTCGACGCCGACGCCC
>JAJAYV010000131.1 GCA_026786045.1 Frankiaceae bacterium
CCGGCGGCGGGCGCGCCCGGTGGGGGGGCCGCGGGCGGGGGGGGGGGCCTCCCCGCCCCCACTCCCCACCCCCCCGGGCACCCGTTGGGGCCCGGCGCCCGCGGCAGCTGTCATGGGTGCCGGGTCAACGGGGTCAGCCGGTCGTGGCCTCACCCGCATCGCTCTCGCCGGAGTCTTCGCTGCCGCCCTCGGACTGCTCGCCGGCCTCCTGCGCGTCGTCTCCGGACTGGTCCTCGGCCTCCTGCGCCAGGACCGCGCCGTTGCCGGCGTCGACCTTCACCTCGACCTGCGATCCGTCGACCGTGGTGACCGTGACCTCCCAGACGAGCGAGCCGTTCTCGTCACCCAGCTCGGAACCGCTGACGGTGCCGGGGACCGCGGCCAGCGCGGCCTGCTCGGCCTCTTGCTGAGTGGTCGTTGCCTGCGAGGCCAGCCGGGCGCTTTCCTGCTGCTCGTTCTGGCCGGCCACCTCCTGCACCGGGACTGAGCCGTTCAGTGCCGGCTCCTGCTCCTCGACGCCGTCGGCGGCCTCCTGCTCCTCGACGCCGTCGGCGGCCTCGGACCCCTCGACGCCGTCGGCAGCCTCGGTCTGACTGCTCACCGTCGGTTTGTCCGGCGTACCTGGACCGCTGGCAGCCGCGACTCCGACACCGGCGAGAGCGGCGGCGACGGCGAGGCTGGCCACCACTGCGGTGTTGCGGCGCTTGACGCTCTTGTGGATGTTCATGGGTGTCTCCTTCACTCAGGGGGGCTCCCCGACCTTGCTCGTCGAGGTAGTGCTGCACCGTGCAAGAGCGAGGCTGTGCAGACGCTGTGCGCGGCTGAGGGAGACGCTCAGGGGACGCTCAGCCGTGCCCGCCTACTCTCCGGCCATGAGCGCCAGCCCGGCACCGTGGATCGCCTGGTGGCGACGTCATGCGGGCGTGCGGATCACGACGTCGCTGACGGCGGCGGGGGTTGTTGCCGCCGCGCTCGCGGTGTCCGGTGTGCTTCTCGCGTTCCTGTTGCAGCGGAGCCTGACCACAGCAGTCGAGGACGCTGCGCTGCAGCGGGCCCGGGACGTCGCGGCGACGGTGGCGCGCGACGGCGTCGAGCAGGTCGGTCAGCTGTCCGGCTCGACCGAACGCAACCTGGTCCAGGTCGTGCTCAGCGACCGCATCGTGACCAGCAGTCCGGACATCGAGGGCGAGCCGGCCCTCACCTCGTTGCGCCCAGCCCCCGGCCAGATCCGCACGGCCACCGGCCGGATCGCAGTGGGTGAAGAAGAGCAGCACGTCATCGTCGCGCTCGGGGTCCGCTCTCCGGACGCAGCGCCGGCCGTAGTCGTCGTCGCGCAGTCACTGGAATCGGTCGATGCCAGCATCTCGGCCTTGCGAGCTCTACTGCTGGCGGGGGTTCCCCTTCTCGTGCTGCTCGTCGGCGGGACAACCTTCGTGCTCGCCGGGCGAGCCCTGCGGCCCGTCGAGGCGATCCGCCAGCGGGTCGCAGGTATCGACGCCGAGCAGCTCGGAAAGCGGGTGCCCGTCCCGTCAGCGCAGGACGAGGTAGGACGGCTCGCGGCGACGATGAACGACATGCTCGACCGCCTCGAGTCCTCAGCGGCAGCCCAGCGACGGTTCGTCTCCGATGCCAGTCATGAGCTGCGCAGCCCACTGGCAACCGTGCGGACCAGCATGGAGGTCGCCCAGGTCCACCCCGAGCTCACGGTGTGGCCGAAGCTGACGCAGGTCGTGCTGGACGAGACCGCCCGTCTGCAGACGCTGGTCGCGGACATGCTGCTGCTCGCCCGCAGCGACGAGCGAGGCGTACCGCTGCGACGCACCGACGTCGACCTTGACGATCTGTGCGAGCAGGAAGTCGCCAGGCTGCGCAGCACAGGACTACGCGTCCTGACCGACGTCCACCCCGCGCGGACGGTCGGAGATGCCGACGCGCTGGCCCGAGCGCTCCGCAACCTGGTCAACAACGCGGCGCGCCACGCGGCCACCGTGGTGACGCTGAGCCTGCGGATCGAAGGATCCACGGCGGTTCTGGAGGTCGGTGACGACGGACCTGGCATACCCCCCGATCAGCGCAGACGGGTGTTCGAGCGGTTCGTCCGCCTGGACGAAAGTCGCACCCGCACCTCAGGAGGCACGGGCCTCGGCCTGCCCATCGTCCAGCAGATCGTGCATGCCCACGCAGGCTCGGTGTCCTTCGTCGATGGCGAACTGGGTGGTGCGCACGCGCGGGTGGTGCTGCCACTGCCCCCCGAGTGAGCCTGATCGACTGAGGACGGACGGCATCCGCCACGCAGTCGAGCGCCTGCTTGATCTGCCACCCGTCGGTCATCGCCGGCCTGGGGGCAAGCCCCGAACAAGCCGGACCGGGCACAACACCAGCCCCTGCGACAGCGCTCGGTCAGCGGGTGAGTGTCCCGGATCCGCAACGTGCCCTAATACCGGCTAGCACCTGCTCCGTCCTCCACGCAGCCGGTTCTGCGCAGTTGCGGCACGTCGGAATCCGGCCCGTAGGTCGAACGGGAACTGGGGCAGCTGGCGCGCCGCGACTGGCTCAGCGACGCGGCCCGCAGGAGATCCGCACAGCGGGGCGGCCACGGGCCGCAGCGCTCAGGGGGAGTGGGAGTGGGAGCGGCCGCGAGGTTGGTGCACGACCGCCGCGACAGCTTGTCCTGCTGCGCCTGCTCGGCTGCCGCGCCGGTGAGCGGCTCGGGGGCCCCGCCGCGGATGGTGACCGGCTGCCACGCCGCGTCGGTGACCCCGCCGTCCTGCACGGTCAGGGTGAGCACGCCGGACTTGGAGCTCTCGGCGTTGCGCGTGTTGAACACGAAGTTGCCGAGCCCGTAGTCGACGTAGCTGTTACCGAGGTAGCCGCCACCGAGCAGCACGTGCGCGTGGCCTCCGACGACGGCGTCGGCCCCGGCGTCGACCAGCGCGCGCGCCAGCTCTTGCTGTCGCGGCAGCGGGCACGGCTCCAGCTCGCGTCCCCAGTGCAGGTAGACCACGACGACGTCCGCCTGCTCCCGTGCCGCGGCCACGTCGGCGCCCAGCCGGTCCTGCCGCTTGGCGGACGCGAGCCCCGGCTTGCCCGGTTCCGCGGTCCAGGTCTCCGGCAGGCTGCCGTCCAGCACCTGCGCCGCGCCGATCAGCGCGATCCGCTGGCCGCGCACGGTGGCGATGTGCGGGGTGTACGCCTACGCCTCGTCGACGCCGATGCCGACCGCGGGAAGCCCGGCTGCCTGCGTGGTCGCCAGGGTGTCGTGCAGGCCCTGCAGGCCGAAGTCCATGCCGTGGTTGTTGGCGAACGTAACCACGTCCACGCCGACGCCCTGCAGGACGCCGAGCGTCGAGGCCGGTACCCG
>JAJAYV010000132.1 GCA_026786045.1 Frankiaceae bacterium
CGACGAGGACGTTCGGGTCGGCCAGCACCGGCCGGGTGCGCAGCGCCTCGACGCGGGCGGACTCGGTCGCGACGAGGTGGGTGATGACGCGGCGGGCGCGGTCGCGGGCCTGGCGGACCCGCTGGGCCTCTTCGCGGACGTCGGGCACCACCCGCTTGCCGGCGTCGGTCGGCGTCGAGCAGCGGACGTCGGCGACCAGGTCGACCAGCGGGCTGTCCGGCTCGTGGCCGATCGCGCTCACCACCGGGGTGCGGCAGCGGGCGACCGCCCGGCACAGCGCTTCGTCGCTGAAGGGCAGCAGGTCCTCGACGCTGCCGCCGCCGCGGGCCAGCACGATGACGTCGACCTCCGGGGCGGCGTCGAGCGACTGCAGTGCGCCGATCACCTGCTCGACGGCGAGGTGGCCCTGCACGGCGACCTCGCGCACGTCGAAGCGCACCGCCGGCCAGCGTCGCTTGGCGTTCTCGAGCACGTCGCGTGCGGCGGCGCTGGCCCGGCCGGTGACCAGCCCGACGGTGCGCGGCAGGAACGGCAGCGGCTTCTTCAGCCCGGCGGCGAACAGGCCCTCGGCGGCCATCAGCGCCTTGAGCCGCTCGAGCCGGGCGAGCAGCTCGCCGACACCGACCGGCCGGATCTCGATCGCCTTCAGGTTCAGTGTGCCGCGGCCCCCGTAGAACTCCGGCTTGGCGTGCAGGACCAAGCGATCGCCCTCGGCCAGCGGTGGGACGACCGCGTCGACAAGCGTGCGGGCCGCGACGACGTTGAGGCTCATGTCGGCGACAGGGTCGCGCAGCACGAGATAACAGGTGCCGGACCGGCGGTTGACCTGCGTGACCTGCCCCTCGACCCAGACCCGGCCGAGCTTGTCGATCCACTCCATGAGCGAGCGGGCGACGGTGCGCACGGGCAGCGGCGACTCCGCGCTGTTCGCCAGGGGCACGACGGGCAGCCTAGGCCCGCCCCCTTCCAGCCCTCCCCGCCCGGAGGGGTGGGGACGTGCGGGGGTCTAGCTGGGCTTGCCGGCGCCGCCGAGGCCGCCGAAGGCGACCGTCGGGTTGTCGGCGCCCGCGTCAGCGGTGCTGGGGCTGACCTTGGAGCCGCCCTTCGCGCCACCCGCCGTCTCCGCGCCGTCGGTGCCGCCGCCGGACAGCGGGGCGGTCGGGTCGTTGGCCAGCTTGACGATGCGGTTGTCGAGCATCGTCACGATCGGCAGCCGGTCGGCATGGGCCTTCTCGTAGTCGCGGATCTGCACCAGCTGCGGCAGGTCGAGGCTGCGCATCCGGCCGCGCAGGGAGCCGAGGGTGAGGTGGTCGTAGTCCGGCAGCGGCAGGTCCTCGTGGGCCAGGACCTGGCCGCCGACGGTGGCGGAGACGCGCTCGACGACCTCGACGGTCTCGGGGCTGGCGGCTGAGTCGACCTGCACCTGTGTGCCGTCGGGAGCCGGCGGGGTGGGCTCGCCCTTGGGCGCCTCGGCCTCGGGGACCTCTGCCGCGACGTCGGCGACCGCGGTCCCGACGGTGTTGGCGGCCTTCGCAGCAGCGTCCTCGACACCGTCGGCAGCCTTGTCGAGTCCGGCGCCGACCCGACGCGTGGTGGTGCCGGCGGCCTTGCGGGCGCGGGTGGTGCCGGTGCGGGCGAGCTTCGTGACCGCCTCGCCGGCGTCCTCCAGCGCGTCCTCGACGACGTCGTACGGCTTGGCGAACGGCGTGCCCTGCAGCGCGTCCTCGACGACGTCCTCGACCTCGTCGAAGGACGTGCCGCGCAAGCGGGTGAGCAGGCGCTCACCGCGCTCGGCCAGCGCGTCGTACTCCCGGCGCGCGGTGCCGAGCGTCGTCAGTGCGTGGCTCACGGCGTAGACGGGCAGCTGCACCACCTTCCCGGGCAGGCGGCGGACGCCGTCCAGGACGGTCGGCACGATCCCGAGGGCGGCGGCGACGGGGGTCGGGACGGGGCTGGGCATACGAGGTTTCCTTAGGGGAGGGGACGAGCCAGGCTCGAACGGACACGTGCCCGCGACCGCCGCGGGTACACGCGCTGGGAGGAAGATCACCGCGCGGTCCGAGGGTACGGACGTAGCATGGTCCCCATGACGGAGACCCCTGTGCGACCGTCCAAGCGAGTCCTGGTGGCCAAGCCGCGCGGTTACTGCGCCGGTGTGGATCGGGCCGTGCTCACCGTGGAGAAGGCGTTGGAGGCCTACGGCGCGCCGGTCTACGTCCGCAAGCAGATCGTGCACAACGCCCACGTGGTGCGGACCCTCGAGGCCCAGGGCGCGGTCTTCGTCGAGGAGACCGACGAGGTGCCCGAGGGGGCCACCGTCGTCTTCTCCGCCCACGGCGTCGCCCCGACCGTGCACGCCGAAGCCAAGGTCCGCGCGCTCAAGACGATCGACGCGACCTGCCCTCTGGTGACCAAGGTCCACATGGAGGCCAAGCGCTTCGCGGCCGACGACGTCGACATCGTGCTCATCGGCCACGAGGACCACGAAGAAGTCGTCGGCACCACGGGCCAGGCGCCCGAGCACATTCACCTCGTCGACGGCGTAGAGGAGGCCGCGCAGGTGCAGGTGCGCGACCCGAGCAAGGTCGCCTACCTGTCGCAGACCACGCTGTCGGTGGACGAGACCAACGTGACGGTCGAGGCGCTGCGCCAGCGCTTCCCGCTGCTGCAGGGCCCGCCGTCGGCCGACATCTGCTACGCCACGCAGAACCGCCAGGTCGCTGTGAAGGAGATCGCCGCCGAGTCCGACCTGGTCCTGGTCGTCGGCTCGCGCAACAGCTCCAACTCGGTCCGGCTCGTCGAGGTCGCCCTGGACGCTGGCTCCGGCGCCTCGTACCTGGTCGACGACGCGAGCGAGATCGACGAGGCCTGGCTGGAGGGCGTCACGACGGTCGGCCTGACCAGCGGCGCCTCGGTGCCGGAGGACCTCGTCGTGGAGGTGATGGCCTGGCTGGCCGAGCGCGGCTACGGCGAGGTGCAGGAGGTCGAGTCGGCCCAGGAGCACCTGCTGTTCGCGCTGCCGCCCGAGCTGCGCCGCGACCTGCGCAAGGCCGGCATCAGCGAGAGCTAGGCCCGCGCTTGCGTCGCACGAGCGCCACGAGCAGCGCGAGCCCGGTCGCGGCGAGCAGCACCGGCGCCCCCACGACCAGCGCGTTCACCAGCTCGATCGCCTGCTGCACGAGGAACGACGCGCTCGACGCGGTCCGCTCGATCACCCCGCCGAGCAGCACCAGCACGACGTAGACCAGCGGCGGCATGACGACGGCGGCGAGCAGGTCCTCGCGGTGCACGGTCAGCGCGGCCAGCCCGCAGCCGGCGACGAAGCTGACCGCGAAGACCTCCCTGAGGCCGGGGCCGGTGACGACGTCGAACGCCCCGCCGAGCAACCCGAGCAGCAACGCGAGCGCGACGGCGCCGGTGGCGGTGAGTCCGCGCCGGTCGCCGACAGAGGCACCCGCGGGAAGCGGCTGCCCGGTCCTGCCACCCGTGCCGGTCACAGAGTCGGACGCTACCCCCGTGACGGCGGACCACCGCTGCGCCTACCGTGTCCCGCGTGTCAGCTGCGGGTGGGTCAGGGACCGGGTCGTACGGCGAGGGCGAGCGGGTGTTCGGGCCGCCGCAGGGCAGCTACGACGCGGACTGGGTCGCCGCCACCGCCCGCACCGCCGACCCCGGGCTGCCCGAGGAGACGGCGCGCGAGCTGGCCGTCTACGCCTGGGACCACCTGCGGGCCATCGGCGCGCTCGACGCCCCGGAGGTGGCCCGCCGGCTGCTGGCCGACCACCCGGCGTCGGGGGCGACCGCGGCGGCCGTCGTGGCCAAGGCCGCCGTCGACTTCTGCCAGGCGTACGGCGTCGACCTGTAGCCGGACCGTCAGCCGGTGCTGGACAGCGGCGGCACCAGCTCGGGCGCGGTGACCGGTCGCGGCAGCACCTCCACCGCCGCGGGCGCAGGCGGCGGCTCCTCGGCCAGGCCGAGCTCGGCCATCCGCCGGGCGGCAGGCAGCAGCGAGCGCTCGAGCGAGCCGACGGTGCGGTTGAAGTCCGCGACGGCCGAGCCGAGCGAGCGGCCGAGCTTGTCGACGTGGCTGCCGAGGGTGCCCAGCCGGCTGTAGAGGTCCTTGCCGGCGGTGACGACGGCGCGGGCGTTCTCGGTGAGCTGCTCGGTCTGCCAGGCGTGGGCGGCGGTCCGCAGCAGCGAGACCAGGGTGGTGGGCGTCGCCAGGTGCACGTGGCGGGAGTAGGCGTGCTCGAGCAGCGACGGGTCGTGCTGCAGCGCGGGCGCGAGGAAGGCCTCGCCGGGCACGAAGAGCACCACGAACTCAGGGGAGTCGGGCAGCGCCGACCAGTAGGCCCTGTCGGCGAGCCGGTCGACGTGGGCGCGCAGGTGGCGGGCGTGGGCGGCCATGCGGGTCGCGGCCTCGGCCTCGTCGTCGCACTCGACCGCCTCGAGGTAGGCCGCGAGCGTCACCTTGGCGTCGACGACGATCGAGCGGCCGCCGGCCAGCCGCACCACGAGGTCTGGCCGCAGCACCGCGCCGTCGGCGCCGGTCCAGCTCTCCTGCTCAGAGAAGTCGCACCGGTCCACCATCCCGGCGTACTCCACGCAGCGGCGGAGCTGGACCTCGCCCCAGCGGCCGCGCGCCTGCGGGCGGCGTAGTGCGTCGACCAGTGAGGCGGTCTCGCGACCGAGCAGCTCGCTCGTGCGGCGGACGCCGGCCACCTGCTCGCGCAGCTCGGCCTGGGCGCGCGCCCGCTCGAGCTCGAGCCCGCGCAGCTGGGTCTCGACGAGGTGGAGCTGCTCGCGCAGCGGGACGACGAGCGCCTCGACGGCCTGGCGCTGCCCGGCGAGCTCGCCGGCCGCTGCCTCGCGGCTGCCGGTGAGGGCCCGCGAGGCCAGCCCCTCGAAGGAGGTGAGCAGCGACTGCTCGTCGCGGCGGGCGCTGCGCCGGCCGAGCAGCAGGCCGAGCAGCAGGCCGGCGGCCAGGCCGAGGAGCAGGCCGAGCAGGAGGGCGAGGGCGATGGTCATGGGCCGACCCTGGCAGCCGGGTCCGACAGATCCGGGTGACGCGCCGCGCCGGTACCGTCGTCGTCCGTGAGCCTCTCCCTCGGCATCGTCGGCCTGCCCAACGTCGGCAAGAGCACCTTGTTCAACGCGCTGACCAAGAACGACGTGCTGGCGGCCAACTACCCCTTCGCCACGATCGAGCCGAACGTCGGTGTCGTGGGCGTGCCGGACGACCGGCTGCCCAAGCTCGCGGAGGTCTTCGGCTCGGCGAAGGTCATCCCCGCCACCGTCGACTTCGTGGACATCGCCGGCATCGTCAAGGGCGCCAGCGAGGGCGAGGGCCTGGGCAACAAGTTCCTTGCCAACATCCGCGACAGCGACGCGATCTGCCAGGTGATCCGGGTCTTCAAGGACGACAACGTCGTGCACGTCGACGGCCGCGTCTCGCCGAAGGACGACATCGAGGTCATCAACACCGAGCTGATCCTCGCCGACCTGCAGACGGTCGAGAAGGCGGTCCCGCGGCTGGAGAAGGAGGCGCGGATCAAGAAGGACGTCGTGCCGCAGCTCGGGGCGGTCCGCGACGCGCAGAAGGTGCTCGAGAGCGGGCAGACGATCTTCGGCGCCGGGCTCGACCGGGGCCCGCTGCGCGAGCTGCACCTGCTGACCGCGAAGCCGTTCCTCTACGTCTTCAACCTCGACGAGGACGAGCTCACCGACCAGGCCCTGCGCGCCGAGCTGCAGGCGCTCGTCGCGCCGGCCGAGGCGGTCTTCCTCGACGCGAAGGTCGAGATGGAGCTCATCGAGATGGACGAGGCCGACGCCCTGGAGCTGCTGCAGTCGATGGGTCAGGCCGAGAGCGGGCTGCACCAGCTGGCCCGCATCGGCTTCGACACCCTCGGGCTGCAGACCTACCTCACCGCCGGGCCCAAGGAGGCCCGCGCCTGGACGATCAAGAAGGGCGCGACCGCCCCGGAGGCGGCCGGCGTCATCCACACCGACTTCCAGCGCGGCTTCATCAAGGCCGAGGTCATCGGCTTCGGCGACCTGATGGAGGCCGGCTCCACCCAGGCCGCCCGCGCTGCCGGCAAGGCCCGCATGGAGGGCAAGGACTACGTCATGCAGGACGGCGACGTCGTGGAGTTCCGCTTCAACGTGTAGGGCGAGTTGAACCTGCAGGTCAGGGGCTTAGGACACGTCGCTAGTCCGCACGCGGTCCGCAAGAATCGGGAGCACGTCGGCCAGCAGCTCGCCTGCTGCCCGACGCGTGCGGTCCCGCGGGTGGCCATCTGCTCGATGCACTGCTCAACGTGAGACCGGCGCAGCGCGGCAAGAGGGAGCTGCGCGAAGGGCACGCTGCCCGCGGCCAGGTCCATCGCCAGCAACGGTGGTGGCCTCCCACACCTGTCGGGAACCCCACTCGGCGTCATAGGTCTCGAAGGTGACGCGGCCGGCCTTGGGGTCGACGTACTGACCGGTCACGACGCTGGCCGTGACGTCGTCGAGCCAGCGCGGGGCGTCGAGCTTGCGGGCGAAGTGCCGCGAGTGCTCCTTGTCCGCGGCGTCGCGATACCGGGCTCGCCACCGCCCGTCGCGCCGCTTCGCGAGGCTGGCCATGGTCGTCTCCCTCATGCCGACGAAGTGGCCGCCGCATGTGAGCGCAGATGGTCCGTACGTCCATGGCTTCCGCATGTGGTGGACGGTCGACGGCCATGCCGCTGCCGGGTCGGCGACCCCCCAAAAGCGCCGATCTGGGCGGCTCACGGGGAGCAGGCAGAGGTCACGGGAGCTCGGCGGCGGGGTCGTCTTCGGCGCAAGGCCGCGCCCTCGCGATCGGGGAGTTGCTGTTCCCGTGGTCCTCGACGGCGGCTGGCCGCTGACCCGGGCTGTGGCCCTAAGGTGCGGGCACCGACGTGAGGAGCCGACATGCGGCGCGAGCTGACCACCGTCCTGTCCGGCCGGTCGTTCTTGGAGTGCCCGCGCTGGCACGACGACCGGATCTGGGTGGTGGACTTCTACACCCACGAGGTGCTGTCGGCCGCGGAGGACGGGTCCGACCTGCGCACCGAGGCCGCGGTGCCGCAGCAGCCGTCCGGGCTGGGTTGGCTGCCCGACGGGCGGCTTCTCGTGGTGTCCATGCGGGACGCGACGCTCCTGCGCCGGGAATCCGACGGCTCACTGGTGGTGCATGCCGACCTGGCGCCACACGTCTCCGGCCACCCCAACGACATGGTGGTGGACGGACAAGGGCGGGCGTACGTCGGCAACTTCGGTTTCGACCTGATGGCCGGCGCGCCGATCGGCCCGGCGGTCCTACTCCGGGTCGATCCTGACGGCACGGTGACCCGGGTCGCCGAGGACCTGATGTTCCCCAATGGCAGCGTGCTCACCGACGACGGCGTCCTGCTGGTGGCCGAGACCTTCGGCAACCGGGTTACCGCCTTCGACGTCGCTGCCGACGGCTCCCTGTCCGGTCGTCGGGTCTGGGCCGAGTTCGGGCCCGTGCCCGCGTCGACGGTGATTGCCGATGCCCTCCCGGAGCTCGTGGTCGCTCCCGACGGCTGCGGGCTCGACGCTGAGGGGTTGCTGTGGGTCGCTGACGCCGCGCACGGCCGGGCGGTGCGCGTCCGCGAGGGCGGCGAGATCGTCGACGAGGTGGTCACCGGCTCCGGCGTCTTCGCGTGCATGCTCGGCGGGTCGGACGGCCGCACGCTGTACCTGTGTGCGGCGCCGGACTTTGACGAGCACGCCCGCATCGCGGCGCGCGACGCCCAGCTGCTCGCGGTGCGGGTCGAGGTCCCGCGCGCCGGCCGGCCCTGACCCGGCTTCGCTGCGACGACGGACGGGGCGGCGGCGCCGGTGACGAAAGCGGAGCCGATGGTGCGCGGGACGAACCTCCTCGTCTCGGTGCCGCTCGTCGGCACCGACGTCGCACCATGCTCGTCCTCCGACTCCGTCTCGTTGAGACCCCAGTGGCCCGGCGGAGATTCTGTTGCTCCATGGGGCGATCACCAGCGGGATCGGGCCAGGCAGGTGGCCGGGGCTTCGCCGCACGCCCGATCGCAGGGTCACGGCTCCCGATCAGGTCGATGCGCGGACCCGCCTGGTCAACCATCGTCAGCCCGGTGGCGCGACCGGTCAACGGCCGGCGAGCCGGTCCAGTTCTTCGGCCACGATGTCGGCGACGTCGCAGGTGAGGCCGACGTGACGGTCCGTCCACTGGCGCGGGTGCGGTCCGTACACGCATAGGGCTCCGACCGCGGTGCCATCGGCCAGCAGGAGCGGAACGCCGAGGTAGGACCCGACGGCGCCCGAGGTGATCGGCGGCAGGTCGAGCAGCCAGGGGTGCGTCCTGGTGTCTGCGGCAACCAGCACGTCCCCGGACAGCACGGTCACTGTGCACAGGCTGTCCGCCAGCTCACTGACCTGCTCGGAGTAGTCCGAGTCGGCGCACCGCAGCACGGTGGCGACCTGCTGGTCGGCCAGCAGGGAGAGCTGCGCGTAGTCGCTGGCCGCGACTCGGCCGGCGAGCTGCACCAGACCCTTGAGGATCCTCGAGCTGCCCGCGCCAGCGGCGACTGCCTTTACCCGGCTGAGTCGGGCGGGGTCGGACAGCACGTCTACCGCGGGCAGCCCGGACGCTCGTCGCGCGTCGCCGGAACTCGGCCGTTGCTCCACGAGCTGACACTAGGCAGCCTGCCGGCCGACGGGAAGTGACCACGCTCGACAGGAGGACACCCCGGCAGGGTGGGGGTTCGACCTCGACGCTGCCGGGGGGCGGTGTCAGCCTGCCCGCGGGGTCGGTACGCCACCCTCATGACGGCCGAGCTGCTCTTGATCGGCGTCGGGCTTGCGCTTTGTCGGCACGTACGCGGAACGCCGGAGCCGGTCGTAGTCGGCCTCGGCGGCGTGCCAGCGCTGGACGACCCGCCGTTGCTCACCGGTCAACGATCCAAGGTCCGGTGCGCCCTGCGGCACGTGGTCCAACACCTGCCGCCGCGCCTCGGCGTAGGCGACCTGGTGCGCGAGCCGAGCTGCGTCCAGCGCCTCGGCGAGCTGATCTTCCCGGCCGGCGCTCACGCTGCCCCGTCCCGGCCTGCTGACGCAGTCCGCCCTTGCCGGACAAGGTAGGCCGATCCTCGTCGGCGGCCCGGACCAGGGTCTCGAGTTCGGTGGCGTTCGCCGGGTAGCTGGCGACCCCGGCGCTGGCCGTGAGCGCGCGGGCCGCGCCGGCCGCCACATGTAGCCGCTCGGCAACCTGGACGCTGCGTTCAGGTCCGCAGTCGGGCAGGATCACGACGGTTGCCGGCGCCGTCTCCGGTGCTCGTGGTCGCGACATGCGCGCGTGTTGACGACCACGACCTCCGGGTGGCCTGCACCGGGGTCATGACCCCGGACGCGCCGGGCGCCCCGGGTCTACGGTCCGGTCGTCGCAGGGACCGCCGTCGATCGGGTCGCACCGGAGCCGATGCGATCCTCCGGGAGGGCCCGATGCAGTCCGGCGCCGACCTGCTCGGCGAGGTTGGCCAGGAGCGCGTCGGCGTTGCCCTGCGCGACCGCCGGGTCGGGCTCGATCTCGAGCAGTGCATGGGCGCCGGTGATCCCGACCTCGCGCAGCTGCTCGGGGGTCACCTCCAGACGGCCCACCAGCGCGATCACTGGAACCCCCGCGGCGGCGGCGGCCCGGGCGACCCCGACCGGGGCCTTGCCGGCCAGGCTCTGCTCGTCGAGCGAGCCCTCGCCGGTGATGACCAGGTCGGCTCCGGCCAGGGCGGCTGCGAAGCCGATGACGTCCAGGACCAGCTCGATGCCCGAGGTCAGCCGGGCGTCGAGGAAGGCCAGCGCGCCGGCGCCCGTCCCGCCGGCGGCCCCGGCGCCCGGCGTCTGTGCGACGTCCAGACCGAGGTCGCGGGCCACGACGGCGGCGTAGTGCGAGAGCGCGGCGTCCAGCACGGCGACGTCCTGCTCGCTGGCACCCTTCTGCGGCCCGTAGACCGCGGCGGCGCCGCGGGCACCGACCAGCGGGTTGTCCACGTCGCTGGCGACCACGACCTCGGTGTCGGCGAGCCGCCGGTCAAGCGCGCTGATGTCGATGCTCGCGAGGTCCGCCAGACCGGCTCCGCCGGGCGAGACGTCCTGGCCTGTGGAGCCGAGCAGTCGGGCGCCCAGCGCCTGCGCCATCCCGGCGCCCCCGTCGGTGCTCGCGCTGCCCCCGACCGCCAGGACGACGTGCCGGGCGCCGGCGTCCAGCGCTGCGCGCAGCAGCTGGCCGGTGCCGAACGTCGAAGCGGTCATGGGCGCGGGTCGCCCGCCCGGCAGCCGCCGCAGTCCGGAGGCCTCCGCCATCTCGATCACCGCGGAGGTCTCCCGCACCGCTATGGCCGCCGTCACCGGCTCACCCGTCGGCCCCTGCACGACGACCTCCCGGCGCTGATAACCGGCGGCAACGGCGGCGTCGACGGTGCCGTCCCCGCCGTCGGCCACCGGCAGCAGCACGAGCTCGGCGTCCGGACAGCTGCGCTCCAGCCCACGCGCGATGGCGCGCGCGGCCGCCACCGCTGTCAGGCTGCCCTTGAACTTGTCGGGCGCCACCACGATGCGCGGCCGCACAGCCGTCACAACAGCATCCAGGACAGGACGCTGGTCGGCTGCAGGTAGATGAGCACCGCCATGATGACGAGGAACCCGATGCTCCAGCCGAAGACCTTGCGGAACAGCACTCCCTCCTCTCCGGCCATCCCGACGGTCGCGGCGGCGATGGCGAGGTTCTGTGGGGAGATCATCTTGCCGAGGACGCCGCCGGAGGTGTTGGCCGGGGCCAGCAGCAGCAGCGGGTCGAGTCCGGCGTCGGCGGCGGTGTGCAGGCCGGGCTGCTCGCCGCACAGCCGCGGCGCCGGGAAGGTCCTGCCCGGATGGGCGATGCCGTCCGGGTCGAAGGCGCACCGCACGAGCTGCATGGTGTCCAGGTCGGCCTCGGTGAACTGCTTGGCCATCTTGTGCCGTTCCTCCTGCCCGACGCCGTGCTCGCCGGTGATCGACGCACCTGCGCTGATGCACAGCTCGAGGATCGCGCCGGCGAGCTCCTCGGCGTCGTGCGCCTGACCGTCGACCGCGTCGTCGAACAGCACCAGCGGGTGCAGGTTGCCGTCGCCGGCGTGGCAGACGTTGGCCACCCGCAGCCCGACATCGTCGGCCATCTGATTCAGCTCGGCCAGCACCTCGGGCAGCTCGGTCCGCGGGATGACGTCGTTCTGCACGAAGTAGGCGGGGCCGATCCGGGTCTCGAAGACGTGCCGGGCCTGGGCGATCTGCTCGACCTGGGCGAACTGCCCCTCGACCTCGACCTCGGGCCCGTCCAGCTCGATTGCCAGCACCGCGACCGCGCCGGCCGGGTAGCCGCAGTGCACGGCGGCCTCGGCCGCCTCGATCGCCAGCGCGTCCGTCATCTCGATGGCGACCGTTGTGGGGCTCAGGCCAGCCGCGCGTAGGCCGGCAAGGTGAGGAACTCCTCGAACTCGTCGGCCAGCGCGACCTGCTCGAACAGCTCGCGGGCCTCGTCGTAGCGGCCGGCGTCGTAGCGCTCGTCGCCGACGGCGGCGCGCACCTTCGCCAGCTCCTCGTCCTCGACCTGGCGCACCCACTCGGGGGTGATCGCGGTGCCCTCGGCGGTGGAGACGCCGTTGTGCACCCACTGCCAGATCTGCGAGCGGCTGATCTCGGCGGTCGCGGCGTCCTCCATCAGGTTGTTGATGGCGACGGCGCCGCCGCCGCGCAGCCACGACTCCAGGTACTGGATGCCGACGCTGACGTTGTTGCGCACGCCCGCCTCGGTGACCTGCCCCGGGGTGGCCTTGGCGTCGAGCAGCTGCGCCGCGGTGACCTCGACGTCCTTGCGCAGCCGGTCGAGCTGGTGGGGCTGCTGCCCGAGCTTGGCGTCGAAGACCTCCAGCGCCACCGGCACCAGGTCGGGGTGGGCGACCCACGAGCCGTCGAAGCCGTCGTCGGCCTCGCGGCTCTTGTCGGCGCGGACCGCGGTCAGCGCGGCGTCGTTGACGGCGGCGTCCTTGCGGTTGGGGATGAAGGCGGCCATGCCGCCGATGGCGTGCGCGCCGTGGCCGTGGCAGCTCTTGACCAGCAGCTCGGTGTAGGCCCGCATGAACGGCACGGTCATCTTGACCTCGGAGCGGTCCGGCAGCTGGAACTCCTCACCCCGGGTCCGGAACTTCTTGATCATCGAGAAGATGTAGTCCCAACGGCCGGCGTTCAGGCCCGAGGAGTGCTCGCGCAGCTCGTAGAGGATCTCCTCCATCTCGAAGGCGCCCAGGATGGTCTCGATCAGGCAGGTGGCCCGGATGGTGCCGCGCGGGATGCCCAGCGCCTCCTGGCCGGCGAGGAACACGTCGTTCCACAGCCGGGCCTCGAGGTGGCTCTCCATCTTGGGGAGGTAGAAGTAGGGTCCGAACCCCTTCTCGATGGCGATCTTCGCGCTCGTGGTCAGGTACATGCAGAAGTCGAACAGGCTGCCCGACACCGGCTCGCCGTCGACGAGCACGTGCCGCTCGGGCAAGTGCCAGCCTCGGTTGCGGACCACGAGGGTGGCCACGGTGTCGTTCAGCGCGTAGCTCTTGCCCTGCGGGCTGGTGAAGTCGATCTGCCGCAGCCAGGCGTTGCGCAGGTTGAGCTGGCCCTGCACGAGGTTGTCGAAGGTGGGGGTGTTGCTGTCCTCGAAGTCGGCCATGAAGACCTTGGCGCCGCAGTTGAGCGCGTTGATGACCATCTTCTGGTCGGTCGGGCCGGTGATCTCGACCCGGCGGTCGACCAGCCCCGGGGCGGGCGGCGCCACCGTCCAGTCGCCGCCGCGCACCTCGGCGGTCTCGGGCAGGAAGTCGGGCAGCGCGCCGGCCGCGAGCTCGACGTCGCGCTCGGCCCGCTTGGCCAGCAGCTCGGCGCGGCGCGGGCCGAAGGTCCGCTGCAGCTGGGCCAGCAGGGTGAGCGAGGCCTCGGTGAGCACCTGCTCGTAGCCCTCGCTCCACTCACCGACGATCTCGACGCCGGGGACCTGGGGGGCTGCGGCCGGATTGCTCATGCGGAGGCTCTCCTGGAGGGGACGGAAGGCGGATCAGGGGCGGCACCGCCCCCAGGGTGCACCCGGACCGGCGCAATGTGGATCGGGACACGACCTCAGCATCAGATGCGGCGGAATGCAAGTTCCACGGCGCGGAATCTACAGCGCGGTCCCGGCGGCGGGGGGCGGTCAGACCAGCCCGGCCCGAGCCTCGACGGAGGTGCGCACGGCGGCTGCCACCGCCTGCGCGACGGCCGGGTCGAACACGCTCGGCACGATGAAGGCCGCGTTGAGCTGGTCGGGCTGCACGACGTCGGCCAGCGCCTGGGCCGCTGCGGCCTCCATCTCCAGGTCGACGTGGCGGGCGCCGGCGTCCAGCAGCCCGCGGAAGACGCCCGGGAAGACCAGCACGTTGTTGATCTGGTTGGGCTCGTCGCTGCGGCCGGTGGCCACGACAGCCGCGGTGCGCCGCGCCGCCGCCGGGTCGACCTCGGGGTCGGGATTGGCCAGCGCGAAGACCACCGCGCCGGCGGCCATCGTCGCGACGTCGTCACCGGTGAGGATGCCGGGCGCGCTGACGCCGATGAACACGTCGGCGCCGACGACCGCCTCGCGCACGGTGCCGGTCACCCCGCGCGGGTTGGTCAGCGCCGCCAGCTCCAGCCGGTTGAGGTCCAGGTCCGGGCGGCCGGCGTGCACCACCCCGCCGATGTCGGTGAGCACCAGGTCACGGGCGCCGGCGGTGAGCAGCAGCCGGGCGATGGCGCTCCCGGCTGCGCCGGCACCGGACAGCACGATCCTTACGTGCGGCAGCGTCTTGCCCACCACCCGCAGCGCGTTGGTCAGGGCGGCCAGCACGACGATCGCGGTGCCGTGCTGGTCGTCGTGGAACACCGGGATGTCGAGCAGCTCGCGCAGCCGCCGCTCGACCTCGAAGCAGCGCGGCGCGGCGATGTCCTCCAGGTTGATGCCGCCGAAGACCGGGGCGATCAGTTGCACGGTGCGCACGATCTCGTCGACGTCCTGGGTGTCCAGCGCGATCGGCCAGGCGTCGATGTCGGCGAAGCGCTTGAACAGCGCGGCCTTGCCCTCCATCACCGGCAGCGAGGCCGACGGCCCGATGTTGCCCAGGCCCAGCACGGCTGAGCCGTCGGTGACCACCGCGACGCTGTTGCGCTTGATCGTCAGCCGACGCACGTCCTCCGGGTGCTCGGCGATGGCCAGGCAGACCCGGGCCACGCCGGGCGTGTAGGCCATCGACAGGTCGTCACGGGTGCGCAGCGGCACCTTGGACTGCACCTCGATCTTGCCGCCGAGGTGCAACAGGAACGTGCGGTCGCTGACCTTGCGGACCGTCACGCCGTCCAGCGCCCGCAGCGCCTCGGTGAGGAGCTCGGCGTGCTCCGGGTCGCTGGCTGAGCAGGTGACGTCGACGACGATCCGGTCCGGGTGCGACTCGGTGATGTCCAGGGCGGTGACGACGCCGCCGGCCCCGCCGACCGCCGTCGTCAGCCGGCCGATGGCCATGGGGTCGGCCGGGACCTCGAGCCGGACGGTGATCGAGGACGACGCGCTGGGAAGGGCCATGCGGGCATGCTGCCCCCGGCGTCAACCGGCGGTCTGGAGCCCCACCGCCTCGACCGCGGCTGCGCAGGCCGCCTCGTCCTGGTCGCCGGTGCCGCCGCTGGCCCCGATCGCGCCGAGCAGCACGCCGTCGCGGTACACCGGCACCGCGCCGGTCTGCGGGGTGTAGCGGCCGTGCGTCATCGCCGTCAGCGCCTGGGCGAAGTTGGGCATCGGCGCCATCTTCTGCTTCTGCGCGTCGCTGGGTGCGCCGTAGGCGGCGGAGGTCCAGGCCTTGCCCTGCGCGACGTCGGCGGTGATCCACGAGGCGCCGTCCATCCGCTCGAGGGCGAGCAGGTGGCCGCCCGGGTCCATGACCGCGAAGGCCATGGGGACGGCGGCCGCGGCGCGGGCGGCGGCGATCAGGCCGCGGGCTTGGTCGAGTGTCAGCATGCCGGCATCCTGCCCTGCCCGTCGGGTTCCGGCGGCCCGGTCGGCAGCAGCAGTGTGGCGGGCAGGTCGAGGACGGCGAGGGAGCGGTGCAGGGGCCGGGTTTCCGCTGCTGCGGTCGGGCACCGGGCTGAGCCCTACGGAGCGTGAAGACGCCGCTCTCACGCGTGGTCGGCCAGCTCCTCGAACTCGGTGACGTTGTCCAGCTCGGTACCCATCGCGATGTTCGTGACCTTCTCCAGGATCACCTCGACGACGACCGGCACTCGGAACTCCGCCATCATGGCGAGCGCCTTCTCGAACGCCGCGCCGAGCTCCTCGGGGTCGCGCACGCGGATGGCCTTGCAGCCCAGGCCCTCCGCGACCTTGACGTGGTCGACGCCGTACCCGTCCAGCTCGGGCGAGTTGACGTTGTCGAAGGCCAGCTGCACGCAGTAGTCCATCTCGAAGGTGCGCTGCGCCTGCCGGATCAGGCCGAGGTAGGAGTTGTTCACGACCAGCTGGACGAAGGGCAGCTTGAACTGTGCGCCGCACGCCAGCTGCTCGATGAGGAACTGGAAGTCGTAGTCGCCGCTGATCCCGACGACGGTCGCATCCGGGTCGGCGACGCAGACGCCGAGGGCGGCGGGGACGGTCCAGCCGAGCGGTCCGGCCTGCCCGGCGTCAATCCAGCCGCGTGGCTTGTACACGTGCAGGAACTGCGCGCCGGCGATCTGCGACAGCCCGATGTTGCTGACATAACGGGTGTCCCGGCCAAACACCTTGTTCATCTCCTGGTAGACCCGCTGCGGCTTGATGGGCACCTGGTCGAAGTCGGTGCGCCGGTGCAGGGTCGCCTTGCGCTGCGCGCACTCGCCCACCCACGCGGTCCGGTCGGGCAGCGTGCCGGCATCGCGGCGCTCGTTCGCCACCTCGACCAGCCGCTCGAGCGCCGCCCGGGCGTCGGAGACGATGCCGAAGTCGGGGGTGAAGATCCGGCCGATCTGGGTCGGCTCGATGTCGATGTGCACGAAGGTGCGCCCCGCGCGGTAGACCTCGAGCCCCCCGGTGTGCCGGTTGGCCCAGCGGTTACCGATCCCCATGACGAAGTCGGAGGCCAGCACCGTGGCGTTGCCATAGCGGTGCGCGGTCTGCAGCCCGGCCATCCCCGCCATCAGAGGGTGGTCGTCCGGGATGGTGCCCCAGCCCATGAGCGTCGGCACGACCGGGACGTCGAGCAGCTCGGCCAGCTGCACGAGCAGGTCGGCGGCGTCGGCGTTGACAACGCCGCCGCCGGCGACGATCAGCGGACGCTCTGCCGCGGCGAGCATGTCGAGCGCCTTCTCGGCCTGCTCCCGGGTGGCTGCCGGCCGCGCCACGGGCAGCGGCTCGTACGTGTCGATGTCGAACTCGATCTCGGCCAGCTGCACGTCGATCGGCAGGTCGAGCAGCACCGGACCCGGCCGGCCGGAACGCATGACGTGGAAGGCGCGCTGGAACGCACCCGGCAGCTGCGCCGGCTCCATGACGGTCTCGGCGAGCTTGGTCACGGGCGCGGCGATCGCGGCGATGTCGACGGCCTGGAAGTCCTCCTTGTGCAGCTTGCCGACCGGGGCCTGCCCGGTCACCACGAGCAGCGGCACCGAGTCGCCCCAGGCGGAGTACAGCCCGGTGATGGTGTCGGTGCCGCCCGGCCCACTCGTCGCCAGGCACAGCCCGATGTTGCCTGCAGTTGCGCGGCTGTAGCCCTCGGCCATGTGCACGGCGCCCTCGACGTGCCGGCCCAGGTAGTGCGCGATCGTGCCTCGCTTCAGCATGGCGGAGTAGAACGGGTTGATCGCCGCACCCGGGACGCCGAAGGCGCACCGGACTCCCTCGCGCTCGAGGATGAGGATCGCGGCGTCGATCGCGCGCATGCGGGCCATGTCAGGCGTCCTTGCTGTCGTTGGTGCGAGGGGCGCGGCCGGACAGCTGCTCGATGAGCAGCAGGAGCGCGCTGTGGTCGAGCTCGCCGTGGCCTTGGGCGCGCAGCGAGCCCAAGAGCTGCGCGACGTGCGCGCCCAGGGGGATCGCGACGCCGGCCTCGCGGGCGGCGGAGGTGACGATGCCCAGGTCCTTGTGGTGCAGGTCCACCCGGAAGCCCGGCTCGAAGGTGCGGGCCAGCATGCCCGCGGCCTTGCGGGCCAGGACGGTGCTGCCGGCCAGGCCGCCGCCGAGCACCTCGATCGCGGCCTCGGTGTCGACCTGGTGCGCCTCGAGGAAGACGACCGCCTCGGCGAGCAGCGCGAGGTGGCCGGCAACGATCAGCTGGTTGGCGGCCTTGACGGTCTGCCCGGAGCCGGCCGGCCCGACGTGCACCACCGTGCTCCCCATGGCCTCGAGCAGCGGCCGGGCGAGCTCGACATCCGCCTCGGCGCCGCCGACCATGATCGAGAGCTTGGCCTCGACCGCGCCGGCCTGGCCGCCACTTACCGGCGCATCGACCACCTTCACGTCGCGCTCGTCGCCGGCCTCGGCCAGCCGCCGGGCAACATCGGGCCGGATGGAGGAGCAGTCGATGTGCAGGGTGCCGGGCTTGACGTTGCTGTAGATCCCGTCCTCGCCGTACGCGACCCCCTCGACGTCCGGGCTGTCGGGAACCATGGTGATCACGACGTCGGCCTGCCGCACCGCCTCGGCGACGCTGTCGGCGCCGCGGCCGCCGTGCGCCACGAGCTCGTCGACAGCCGCCCGGCTTCGGTTGACACCGACGACGTCGTGACCCGCGTCGACGAGATGGGCCGCCATCGGCGCCCCCATGATGCCGAGCCCGATGAACGCGATGGTCGTCACAGTGTCTCCAGGGGTGGGGTGATGGTCAGGACGCCCGGACCGGGGCGGCGCGGCGGGCGCGCGGCAGCCATTCCAGCCCGGCCTCGGTCGTCGTGGCAGGGACGTACTCGAGGCCGACCCAGCCCGCGTAGCCCGCGGCCTCGAGTGCGCACAGGTGCCGGTCGAGGTCGAGCTCGCCGGTGCCCGGCTCGTGCCGTCCCGGAGAGTCGGCGATCTGCACGTGCCCGACCCGGTCGGCGTGCCGGCTCACCACGGCCGCGAGGTCGTCGCCGTTCACCGACAGGTGGTAGAGGTCGGCGAGCAGGCGGACGTTGTCCGGACCTGCCTCGCGCTGCACCCGGTCCAGCACCGCCACGACGTCGCCGGCGGTCAGCAGCGGGTAGCGCGGCGCGCCGCTGACCGGCTCCACCAGGACCACGGCGCCGATCCGGGCGGCAGCCTGCGCGGCGAAGGCCAGATTTGCAGCCGCGAGGTCGTCCTGCTCCTGCGCCGGGCAACCCTCGACCCGGTTGCCGTACAGCGCGTTGAAGGCGGTGGTGCCGAGCCGGCCCCCGATCGCGACTGCCGTGTCGACGCTGGCCAGGAACTCTTCGCTGCGACCCGGCCAGGACAGCAGGCCGCGGTCGCCACCGGGCATGTCACCGGCGGCGAAGTTCAGCCCGACGAGGCGCACCCCGGCGTCCTGGACGGCGGCGACGAACCGGTCGACCTCCGCGTCCGAGGGCGTGGCGGTCGGGAACGGCCACCAGAACTCCACGGCGCCGAAGCCGGCTCTCCGGGCGGCCGCTGGACGCTCGAGCAGCGGCAGGTCGGCAAACAGGATGGAGCAGTTGGCGAGGTACGGCAGGCCGTGCTCCACGAGTACCTCCGTGATGTGGAAGTCTGAATCTGCTTCGTGGAAAGTAGCCGCCTGCTCCCCGCTCGGTCAAGGCCGCGCTCCGGACAGGGTAGGTTCCACATCGCGGAACAGTTCAGCGGACCGGAGGGCGGCGGACATGGAGCGGGCCGGCGGTGTGCAATCGCTCGACCGTGCCTTGCTGCTCCTGGAGCAGCTGGCCGACGCCGGCGGGTCGATGCGGCTCGCGGAGCTGGAGGGGGCCACCGGCCTGCCGTTGCCTACCATCCACCGGCTGCTGCGGTCACTCGCCCAGAACGGCTACGTCCGCCAGGAGCCGTCTCGGCGCTACGCACTGGGATCACGTCTGATCCGGCTCGGTGAGATCGCGGGCCGCACGCTGGGCTCGTGGGCGCTCCCGCGCCTGGCCGAGCTGGTCTCCGAGATCGGTGAGACCGCCAACATGGCACTGCTCGAGGGCGACGAGGTCGTCTACGTCGCCCAGGTGCCCTCCGCCCACTCCATGCGGATGTTCACCGAGGTCGGCCGCCGGGTGCAGGCGCACTGCACGGGCGTGGGCAAGGCGCTGCTGTCGCAGCTGCCCGACGAGCAGGTGCTGGAGTTGCTGCGGCGTACGGGGATGCCGGCTCGCACGCCCCGCACCCTCACCGACCCGCATGCACTCATCGCCGAGCTGCACGAGATCCGGGAGCAGGGGTGGGCGGTGGACGACGCCGAGCAGGAGGTGGGGGTGCGGTGCGTGGCGGTGCCGGTCCTCGGAGCGCCAGCCCGCGCTGCGGTGTCGGTGTCGGGCCCCTCCGGGCGCATCACGGCGGGACGGGTCGTCCAGATCGCCCCGATCCTGCAGCGTGCGGCCGTGCACCTGGCCTACGACCTGCGCGGCGAGCGCCCACCGCCCTAGCACCCGGACACGGGGAATGTGATAGTCGTGACGCTTGACACAGCCGTCGGTACCTCGGACACTTCCAGCCGTCGGTAGACACCTACCGCATCATGGAAGATCGGGGAACGGTGACCGTCCTCACGCCAACCGACCAGCCGGGCCCAGCGCCCGAGACCCCCACCCACCTGTCGCCGCCGACCGCAGGCGCCGCCCTGGCCGACCAGCTGCGCGCTCAGCTGGCTCCGGACCGGATCATCACCGATCTGACCCGGCTGCGAACCTACGAGTGCGACGGGATAACGGGCTACCGCGTCGTCCCCGCCCTGGTCGCCCTGCCCGAGTCCACGGACGAGGTGGCGCTGGTCGTGGCGGCCTGTGCGCGCGCCGGCGTGCCGTACGTCGCCAGAGGCGCCGGCACCGGGCTGTCCGGCGGCGCGCTGCCGGTGGCCGACGGCGTCGTCATCAGCCTGGCCCGGATGCGGCGGGTCCTCGACGTGGACCTGGTCAACCAGCGCATGACCGTCGAGCCGGGCGTCACCAACTCCGACATCACCAAGGCCGTTGCGGCCCACGACCTCTACTTCGCCCCGGACCCCTCGAGCCAGACCGTCTGCACGATCGGCGGCAACATCGCCGAGAACTCCGGCGGCGCGCACTGCATGAAGTACGGCTTCACCACCAACCACGTGCACGCGATGACCCTGGTGCTCCCCGACGCCAGCGTGGTGACGGTGGGTGGCGACGGGGCCGAGCAGGTCGGGCCCGACCTGCGCGGAGCGGTGATCGGTTCCGAGGGCACCCTCGCGATCGCGACCTCGGTCACGGTGCGGCTGCTGCGCAAGCCCGAGGCGGTCCGCACGCTGGTCGCCGACTTCGCGAGCGCCGAGGCGGCCGGCGAGGCGGTCTCCGGGATCATCGCGGCGGGGATCATCCCGGCGGCGGTGGAGATGCTCGATGCCCTGGCCATCGAGGCCTGCGAGGCCGCGGTGCACGCCGGCTACTCCCTTGACACAGCTGCCGCGCTGGTCGTCGAGCTGGACGGCCCGACCGCGGAGTGCGACGAGGGCTTCGCCCGCGTCGAGGAGATCTGCCTCGAGGCCGGCGCGACGCACCTGCGCTTCGCGGCCGACCCGGACGAGCGGATGCTCATCTGGAAGGGGCGCAAGGCTGCCTTCGCCGCGATGGGCCGGATCAGCCCCGACTACTTCGTGCAGGACGGCGTCATCCCGCGGACCCGGCTGGGCGAGGTGCTCGCCCGGATGCAGGTGATGGCGGACGACGCCGGCCTGCGGGTCGCCAACGTCTTCCACGCCGGCGACGGAAACCTGCACCCCCTGGTGCTGTACGACGCCGCCGTCCCGGGGGAGTCCGAGCGCGGCGAGCACCTGTCCACGGCGATCGCCGAGCTGTGCGTGGAGATGGGCGGATCGATCACCGGTGAGCACGGCGTCGGCACCGACAAGGCCTGCTCCATGCCCAAGATGTTCTCCGAGGACGACCTCGCGGTCATGAAGCGGCTGCGCGCCGCCTTCGACCCCGACGGCATCAGCAACCCGGGCAAGATCTTCCCGACGCCTCGGCTCTGCGGTGAGCGCCCGGGCCCCTACCGGGTGCACCCCCTCGAGGCCGCCGGCCTGATCGAGCGCATGTGACCGGGGCCGGGCATGGGCGGACCCTTCGATGACCGAGTCGCTGACGCAGCCCCGACCCGAGACTGCGGGCACTGGCGTCGTACGGCCCACCACAGTTGCCGAGGCCGCACAGGTGCTGTCCGGGAGCACCGGCTCCGTGCTGTTCCGGGGCGGGGCGACCCAGCTCGACTGGGCCGGCCGGGTGCCGGACCCCGACCTGGTCGTCGACACCACGGACCTGTCCGGCGTCCTCACCCACAACCCCGGCGACATGACCGCCTCCGTCCGGGCCGGCACGACCCTGATCGCGCTGCAGGACCAGCTCGCCGGTGCCGGGCAGTGGTTGGCGCTGGACCCGCCGACCGCGTCGGCCGGCGCCACGGTCGGGGGCCTGTTGGCCACCGGCGACTCCGGCCCGTCCCGGCTGCGCTACGGCGGGATCCGCGACCTGGTCATCGGCGTGACGATCGTGCTCGCTGACGGGACGGTGGCGCGGTCCGGCGGGCACGTCATCAAGAACGTCGCCGGCTATGACCTCGCCAAGCTCGTGCACGGCTCGCTGGGCTCGCTGGCCCTGGTCGCCGAGGTCGTCGTGCGCCTGCACCCCCTGCCCGAGAGGTCCGTGACCTTCACCGGCGATGCGGACGCTGCGCAGGCCACGGCTGCAGCACTGGCGCTGGCGGCCAGCCCGCTGGAGCCAGCGGCGGTGGAGTGGGCCTCGGCCGCGGACGCGGGCCGCCTGCTGGTGCGGGTCGACGGCACCGAAGCGTCCGTCGACGCCGCCGGGCGAAGCCTGACCGAGCTGCTTGCCGGGCTCGGGGTGACCCTCACAGCGCTGTCGGCACCGGACGCCACGAGCGCCTGGCAGGCACACGCCGCTGCCGTCGTCGGCAGCGACGACGAGACCGTCGTCCGGGTCGCGGGCCTGCCCAGTGACCTCGCCGACCTCGCCGGCAGTGCGCAGGACGCCGCGCGCGTCGCGGACCTGCGCGTGGTCGTCGTCTCGAGCGCGGCGCTCGGGATGCACACCGTGCGGCTGTCGGGTGGCTCGCCGACCGGGCACGCGCAGGCGCTGACCCAGCTCCGCGGCCGCGCCCTCGAACGCGGTGCCAGTGTCCTGCTGCGCCGCCGCTCCCCCGAGCTGGACGGGCTCGTCGAGGCGCTGGGCCCGCCGCCGTCCAGTGCTGACCTGCTGCGCCGCATCAAGGCGGAGTTCGACCCGACCGGACGCTGCGCTCCGGGTCGTTTCTCGCCCTGGTTCTGACCCTTTCCGCGTACGTCCCGAGCACCTGGAGCTCAGATGACAGCAGCACCCGACGCCGCGACCGAAGGCGGTCACGACAGCGGACCCGTGACTGCCGGCATGCAGGCCGAGCAACTGACGACCACGGGCGTGTTCGACGTCCTGCACCCGCCGAGCGGCGAGCTCATCGACGACTGCGTGCACTGCGGCTTCTGCCTGCCCACCTGTCCCACCTACCTGCTCGAGGGCAACGAGACCAACTCCCCGCGCGGCCGGATCTACCTCATGAAGATGGGCAAGGCGGGCGAGGTGCCGATGGACGAGGAGTTCGTCGGCAACTTCGACGCCTGCCTCGGGTGCATGGCGTGCGTGACCTCGTGCCCGTCCGGCGTCAAGTACGACCAGCTCATCGAGGCCGTGCGGCCGCAGATCGAGCGCAACTGGGAGCGTACGCGCGCCGACCGGCTGTTCCGCACCATGATCTTCAGCCTGTTCCCCTACCCCGCCCGGCTGCGACCGGCCGCCTTCTTCGGCACGCTCTACCAACGGCTCGGGCTGCGTCGGCTGCTCGCCGCGACCGGCCTGCTGGCCCGTCTGCCCGCCCGCCTACGGGCCATGGAGGCACTGCTGCCGCAGCTGTCGCTCAGCAGCGTCGTGGCCCGCCAGCCGGTGTTCACCCCCGCCGTCGGCACCTCCCGGCACCGCGTCGGGCTGCTGTCGGGGTGCGTGCAGCGAGTCTTCTTCGGCGACGTCAACGCGGCCGCGACCAGGGTGCTGGCCGCCGAGGGCTGCGACGTCGTCGCGCCCAAGGGCCAGCAGTGCTGTGGCGCGCTGTCCAGCCACGCCGGCCGCGAAGAGGAGGCGATCGCCCGCGCCCGCCGCCTCATCGACGTCTTCGAGGCCGCCGACGTGCAGACCGTCGTGGTCAACGTGGCGGGCTGCGGCTCCTCGATGAAGGAGTACGCGATCCTGCTGCGCGACGACCCCGCGTACGCGGAGCGGGCCGCCGCCTTCTCGGCCAAGGTCCGCGACGTGTCCGAGCTGCTCGCCGAGATCGGGCCGGTCGCGACCCGCCACCCCATCCCGGCCAAGGTCGCCTACCACGACGCCTGCCACCTCGCGCACGCCCAGGGCATCCGGGCCCAGCCCCGTGCGGTGCTGCGCGGCATCCCGCAGCTCAGCGTGCTGGACATCCCCGAGGCCGAGATCTGCTGCGGCTCGGCCGGCATCTACAACCTGGTGCAGCCCGAGCCCGCCGAGCGGCTCGGCCGGCGCAAGGTCGAGCAGATCGTCACGACGCTGCCGGACGCCGTCGTCACCTCCAACGCCGGCTGCCTGCTGCAGATCCGCCGCTACCTCGACGCGGGCGTCCCGCTGTTCCACCCGATCCAGCTCGTCGACGCCTCGATCCGCGGTGTTGACCCGATCAGCTCGAGCCGTGCCGTCGCCACCTCAAGCGCCCCCACTGCGAGCATCCCCACCTAGAGAGCAGCTGCTCGCCGTCGCGCTGGACGGGCCCGGCACCGCCTTGCCCCGGCCGTCCGCACGTACCGCCTGACCCCGCCTGACCCAACGACCAGCCCCACCGAGAGGCTCCTCATGGACAACCTGGCTGTGCTCAGCCTGCTGGCGTTCTCCCCCATCCTCATCGTCGGCGTGCTGCTTGTGGGTCTTCGGTGGCCGGCCAAGCTCGCCATGCCGGTCGGCTTCCTGGCCGTCG
>JAJAYV010000133.1 GCA_026786045.1 Frankiaceae bacterium
GGCCGTAGCCGACCAGCGTGGCGGTGCGGCCGCCCGGGCCGACCTCGCCGATGAGCGCGCCCTGCTGACCGGCGTCGGCGGCGGGCGGCCCCGGCACCATGTCCTCGACAGCGAGGTCGCGCGCCGCCTTCTCCTGCGGCGCCTCGGCCTGCGCCGGCGGCGCGGCGGGCGCGGCCTCGAGCGGCCCGGCGGACGGGTCGGTGTCGACGGTGATGATCGGCGAGCCGACGTCGACGGTCTCGCCCGCCTCGTAATGGATCTCGGTCACGACGCCGGCGAACGGCGAGGGGACCTCGACGGCGGCCTTGGCCGTCTCCACCTCGACGATGACCTGGTTGAGGGTGATGGTTTCGCCCACCTTCACCGACCAGGACAGGATCTCGCCCTCGGTCAGGCCCTCGCCGAGGTCGGGGAGCTTGAACTGCTTGAGCCTGCTCATCAGTACCCCAGCGACCGGTCGACGGCGTGCAGGACCCGGTCGAGGTCCGGCAGATAGTCCTCCTCCACCCGCGACGGTGGGTAGGGGGTGTCGAAGCCGGTCACGCGCAGCACCGGGGCCTCCATCTCGTAGTAGAGCTCCTCGGACAGTCGGGCCGCGATCTCGCTGCCCATGCCGAGCGAGCGCGGCGCTTCGTGCACCACGACCGCCCGCTTCGTGCGCCGGACGCTGGCGAAGACGGTCCGGTAGTCCAGCGGCGACAGCGAGCGCAGGTCGACGACCTCGAGCAAGCGGCCGTCCTCCTCGGCGGCGGTGGCCGCGTCGAGGCAGGTCTTCACCATCGGGCCGTACGCGATGAGCGTCGCGTCGGTGCCCTCGCGGACGACGCGGGCCTGCCAGAGCGGCTCCGGCGTCAGGGAGGTGTCGACGTCGGCCTTCTCCCAGTAGCGCCGCTTGGGCTCGAAGAACAGCACCGGGTCGTCGCTGGCGATCGCCTGCTGGATCATGAAGTGCGCATCGAGCGGGTTGGAGCAGGCGACGACCTTGAGCCCGGCGGTGTGCGCGAAGTAGGCCTCCGGGCTCTCGCTGTGGTGCTCGACCGCGCCGATCCCGCCGCCGAACGGCACCCGGATCGTCACCGGCATCGGGACGCTGCCCTTGCTGCGCGCGTGGATCTTGGCCAGCTGGCTGACGATCTGGTCGTACGCCGGGTAGATGAAGCCGTCGAACTGGATCTCACAGACGGGGCGGTAGCCGCGGATCGCCAGGCCGATCGCCGTGCCGACGATGCCGGACTCGGCCAGCGGGGTGTCGAAGACGCGGTCCTCGCCGAAGTCCTTCTGCAGCCCGTCGGTGACGCGGAAGACACCGCCGAGCTTGCCGATGTCCTCGCCCATGAGCAGGACCTTCGGGTCGTGCTCCATCGCTGTACGCAGGCCCTCGTTGAGAGCCTTGGCCATGGTCATCTGCGCCATCAGGAGTGCCCCTCCGCGAAGCCCGACAGGTAGGAGGCGAACTCCTCGCGCTGCTCCTCGAGCAGGACGGTCTGCTCGGAGTAGACGTCGTCGAAGATCGACAGCGGCTCCGGGTCCGGCATCTCCAGGCAGCCCTTGCGGATCCGCGCGGCGAGCTCGTCGGCGTCGGCGTCGAGCTGGGAGAAGAAGGCAGCGTCGACGATCTGCTGCTTGTAAAGGAAGGACTTCATCCGCTCGAGCGGGTCCTTGAGCTTCCACGCCTCGAGCTCACCGGCCAGCCGGTAGCGGGTCGGGTCGTCGGAGGTGGTGTGGGCGCCCATCCGGTAGGTGAACGCCTCGATCAGCGTGGGGCCCTGCCCGCTGCGCGCGTCGTCGAGCGCCTTGCGCGTCACGGCGTACGACGCCAGCACGTCGTTGCCGTCCACCCGGACGCCCGGGAAGCCGAAGCCCTCGGCCCGCTTGTAGAGCGGGATGCGGCTCTGCGAGGTGGTCGGGGTGGAGATGCCCCACTGGTTGTTCTGGCAGAAGAAGACGACCGGGGCGTTGTAGACGCTGGCCCAGACGAAGGCCTCGTTGACGTCGCCCTGGCTGCTCGCGCCGTCGCCGAAGTAGGCGATCGCCGCCTCGCCGTCCGAGCCGTCGGCCTGCGGCCCGACCGCGCCGTCCTTGGTGATGCCCATGGCGTAGCCGGTGGCGTGCAGCGTCTGCGAGCCGATGACGATGGTGTAGAGGTTGAAGCGCTTCTCCTGCGGGTCCCAGCCGCCGTTGCTCGCGCCGCGGAACAACCCGAGGAGCACCAGCGGGTCGACGCCCTTGCACCACGCGACGCCGTGCTCGCGGTAGGTCGGGAAGGCGAAGTCCTTGGGCCGCATCGCGCGGCCGGAGCCGACCTGCGCGGCCTCCTGGCCAAGCAGCGCGGCCCAGATGCCGAGCTCGCCCTGGCGCTGCAGCGCGGTGGCCTCGACATCGATCCGGCGGACCAGGACCAGGTCGCGGTAGAGGTCGCGGTACTCGTCGTCGGTCAGGTCGACGTCGTAGTCCGGGTGGGAGACGCGCTCGCCCTCCGGGGTGAGCAGCTGGACCAGCTCGGTGCCGGCGGTGGTGCTCGTGGCCGGTCCAGGCGGCTGGGTCGGCGCCGCCGACAGGTCGGTCAGGGACACGGGTCTCCTCGTAGCGCTCGTGCCTCGCGCCGGGATCACCGGGGCGCTGCGTGGGGCGGGCACCGCACCGTCCGCGGGGTGTGCGGGCCGGTCCGGCGGGTGGTGCTCGGGCATCCTGTCAGATGCCGTGCGGTCCAGTGTGACCTGCGTCTCGCGCCGGTCACGCGCGGGCGGTGCGACTAGCGGAAGGAGCCTCGGGTCCGGGACGCCTTCGCGGGCGCCTTCTTGTCCGGCGTTGCCTTCTTGTCCGGGGTTGCCTTCTTGTCCGGCGCCACCGCCTTCTCCGGCGCCGCCTTCTTGTCCGGCGCCGCCTTCTTGGCCGGCGCCACCGCCTTCTCCGGCGCCGCCTTCTTGGCCGCCGGGGTTGCCTTCTTGGCCGGGGTTGCCTTCTTGGCCGGGGTTGCCTTCTTGGCCGGGGTTGCCTTCTTGGCCGGGGTTGCCTTCATGGCCGGGGTTGCCGCCTTGTCCGGCGCCGCCTTCTTGTCCGGAGGCGGGTCGACCGAGTCGCCGCCGTCGTTGCTCAGCGGCACCACGACCACGGGCTCCGCGTCGTCGCGGCTGAGGTCGAAGCCGTCGGCCTCGGTGTCGAGGTCGCGGGTGGGCTCTTCCTTGGCCGGCTGCTGGGTCCCGCGGCCGCGGCGCTCCCGGTCGCGCTCGAGCAGTCCGAGGTCGTCGTCGAGGTTGAGCACCGGCGCGTCGAGGCCCCGCACGAGCGGCGGCTGCGCGATGGAGGCC
>JAJAYV010000134.1 GCA_026786045.1 Frankiaceae bacterium
CCGCGCCGGCGGCGCGCAGCGCCTCGACGGTCATGGCCAGGTGCGGCGCGCTCGGCAGCGGGCCGCCCTCGTGCCGCACCGTCACGCCGGCGTCGAAGCGCGGTGCGGCCAGCAGCAGGCCGCTGACGAACTGCGAGGACTGCGACGCGTCGAGCACGACCTCCCCGCCGGGCAGCGCGCCGTGGCCGGACACCACCAGCGGCAGGCCGTCGACGTTGTCGAGCACCGCGCCCAGCGACCGCAGCGCCACGAGCAGCGGGCCCAGCGGCCGCTCACGGACCCGGGGGTCGCCGTCGAAGCGCACGTCCCCCAGCGCGAGCGCGGCGACGGGCGGCAGGAAGCGGGCGACCGTACCGGCGTTGCCGACGTCGACCGAGGACTCCCTCGGCTGCAGTGGGCCGGGGACCCCGTCGACGAGCCAGTCGCCGTCGGGGGTGTCGGTCACGTCGACGCCGAGGCCGCGCAGCGCGGCGGCCATGAGCTCGGAGTCTCGCGAGCGCAGCGGGCGGCGCACCGTCGAGCGGCCCTCGGCCAGCGCGGCGAGCACCAGCGCGCGGTTGGTCACCGACTTCGAGCCCGGCAGCGGCACGACCGCGCTCAGCGGACCCCGTGCCCGCGGGGCGGGCCAGGGGTCGGGGGCGGGATGGCTGCTCAAGGGCCGAAGACTACCGACGGGCGTGGGAGGGTGGTCGTGTGTGCGGTCGCTACGCCTCCAGCCGGGACGCCCGGGACCTCGCCGGCGCCTTCGAGGTCGAGGAGCCGGCGGAGGAGGCACTGCCCCCGTCGTGGAACGTCGCGCCGACCGACCCGGTCTGGGCCGTCCTGGAGCGCGACGGCACCAGGCGGCTGAAGGTGCTCCGATGGGGGCTGGTCCCGTCGTGGGCCAAGGACGCCAAGGGCGCCGCCCGGCTCATCAACGCCCGCCGGGAGACGGTGAGCGCCAAGCCCGCCTTCCGCGCGGCCTACGCGCGGCGGCGCTGCCTGCTGCCCGCCGACGGCTACTACGAGTGGCAGGTCGACGGCACCCGCAAGCAGCCGTGGTTCCTCACCAGCGCCGACGGCGGCCCGCTGGCCATGGCGGGCCTGTACGAGGTCTGGTCGCCGCCGGAGGGCGAGCGGCTGTGGACCTGCACGGTGATCACGACCGAGGCGGCCGACGACACCGGCCACATCCATGACCGGACCCCCCTGGTCGTCCCGCGCACGGACTGGGACCGCTGGCTCGACCCGGAGGTGGAGGACCCTGGCGAGCACCTGCTCGTCCCGGCCGTGTCCGGCGGGCTGGACGGCTGGCCGGTCGGCCCGGCCGTCGGCAACGTCCGCAACGACGGCCCCGAGCTGGTGCAGCCGCTGCCGCCGGAGACCTCGGCCACCCTCTTCTGACCGGAGGGTGATCATGCGACGGCCCGGGGTAGGGGCTGTCCGACGCACGACACACCCCTAGTACGAGGAGCACCCCCTTGAACACCCAGGACGCCCGCCAGCAGCTCGAGCAGATGCTCCGGGAGCTGGACAGCTCGACCTCCGTCCTCGAGGCCGAGGGTGCCGGTGACAGCAGCGAGCTCAGCCACGTCGACCAGCACCCCGCCGACACGGCCAGCGAGATCACCGATGCCGACCATCAGAACGCCCTGCTGGAGAACAGCGCCGAGCAGCGGGAGCAGGTCGCGGCGGCGCTGGCCCGCCTCGACGACGGGACCTACGGCACCTGCGTCGACTGCGGCCAGCCGATCCCGGACATCCGCCTGGAGGTCCGCCCCGAGGCCGCCCGCTGCGTCGTCGACCAGGAGAAGCACGAAGCCGCGAACGCCTGATCAGCCCGGCCGGCGCGCGCTGGCCACGAGGTGCAGCCCGGTCGACTCGCCCTCGCGCTCGACGGCCAGGGCCACCTCGGTCCTCACCAGCGTGCGCAGGGCGGTCTCGCCGCCCTGCAGCAGCGCGTGCTCGACCGTGGCCGGGTTGAGCACCGAGCGGGGGCGCACCCACTCGACGTCCATCCCGGCGTCCTCGAGCAGCCCCGACAGCTCCTCGGGCCAGAAGCACCGCCGGATCGTCCCGTCGTCGGTCGGCACCAGCACCACGTCGGCCGACGGCGCGTCGGCGAGCTCGGCCCACCGGCCCTGCTCGGCCAGCCGTGCCAGCCCCAGCATGAGCGAGTCGACGACCAGCAGCAGTCGGCCCCCCGGGCGCAGCACCCGGAACAGCCCCTCGACCGTCACCTCGGTCGACAGGCAGAGCGAGAGCGCGCGTGACTCGGCCAGCACCAGGTCGACGCACGCGTCGCCGAGCCAGTCCAGCGACCGGCTGTCGGCGACGACCGGCACGAGCCGCCCGGGCCCGGGCACGTCCGGGGGAGGGGCGGCTCCGGCCAGCACGAGCAGGACCTCGTGGCCGGCCGCCCCAAGCAGAGCCACGAAACCGCCGCCGGCCCCGACCGCGAGCACCCCCCCCCGCCCCACCGGTAGACAGGAGGCGAGCGGCTGTGTAGTATAAACAAATTACGCTGCCC
>JAJAYV010000135.1 GCA_026786045.1 Frankiaceae bacterium
CGTCTTCTCCCGCGCAGCGGAGACCGGTGCGCTGAAGGTCGTGCTGACGCCGTAGCCCCTGAGGTCGGCGCTCTGACGGAGGTCCCGGGAGACCGGGACCTCCGTTCCTGCGAGGAGGGGGCCTTCGGCAGCCGGGGAGGGCCGTGGAGTACCGCCATCCTCTCGACGTGGCGAGCTGAGCCAGGGCGCGTCCGGTGGCGCGACCTGAACCGGCTGGCCATCTCCTGCGAAGGTCGAATCAGAGAGCCGCGCACCGCGGCTTCGGATTCAAGGAGCGCCCCATGCGTCGCAGCATCAAGCTCGCCCCCCTAGCCCTCGCCCTGCCGCTCGCCCTGCCGTTCATGGGCGTCGGCTCGGCCTGGGCCGCCGAAGGCAGCACCAACGCCAACCTCAGCCCCGTCCCGTTGAACGGCTCGACCGGCAGCGGCACCGCCATGGTCGGGGTCAATGGCACCACCATCGACTTCACGCTGGAGGCGTCCGGGCTGGCCGACGGCCCGCACGCTGCCCACATCCACTTCGGCGCCGACGCCCGGCACGAGTGCCCCACCGCATCGGAGGACGCCGACGGCGACAACCGGCTCAGCACCTCCGACGGCCAGCCGGCCTACGGCCCGATCGTGGTCTCGCTGACCAAGACCGGTGACACCAGCGACGCGAGCGGCCTGGCCGTCGACCGGTTCGCCGCGGGCACGTCCATCCAGTACATGCGCGGTGACGTGACCGTCGACCCCGCCGTCGCCGAGGCCGTCACGCAGGGCCAGGCCGTCGTGGTCGTGCATGGCGTCGCCTACGAGGACGAGCGCAAGGACGCCATGAGCGACCTCGACCCGGCGCTGCCCGCGTCTGCCACTGACCCGGCGCTGTGCGGCATCCTGTCCGCCGCTCCTGCCGGTGGCGCGGACACCGGTGCAGGTGGTGCCGCAGGCCAGCAGGGCACGGTCATGCTCGCTCTGGGCGGCGCCGCGCTGATCGCTGCTGCCGGCAGCGCTCCGCTGATCGCCCGGCGCGTCCGGGGCTAGTCGTCGTGGACTCAGATCGCCGCGGTCGCCGCGGCAACCTTGCCGTGGTGGCCGCGGCGGTCGTCCTCGCCGTCTTCGGCGCGTCCGCCGTCGCCGTCGGGCTGCAGCAGGCCACCGCCGGACCTCCCCCGGCTCCTCCGCTCACCGCTCCCTCCGCGACCCCGACCCCTCCACCGCCCGCGGTGCCGAGCGTCGTCCCGGCGCCCGAGCAGCCGGCAGCGGCCCAGGACCTCGCCGCCAAGACGATGCCCCGCTCCCGCCCGGTCGCCCTCACCATCCCTGCCATGGGGATCGTCGACAGCTCATTGGTCGACCTGGGCAAGGAGGCCGACGGCACGCTGGAGGTCCCGACCGACTACGGCCAGGCCGGCTGGTTCGCTCCCGGTCCGGCGCCCGGTCAGTTCGGGCCGGCCGTGATCGCCGGGCACGTCGACAGCAAGGCCGGGCCGGCCATCTTCTACCGCCTCGGGGAGCTCCAGCCGGGAGCGACGCTCAGCGTCACCCGCGAGGACGGCAGCACAGCCGAGTTCGTCGTGGACAAGGTCGAGCGCTACCCCAAGGACGCGTTCCCCACTGCCGCCGTGTATGGCGACACGACCCAACGCTCCGAGCTCCGCCTGATCACGTGCGGCGGCGAGTTCGACAGCGGCACCGGCCACTACGTCGACAACGTGGTGGCGTACGCCCACCTGCTCTGACCCGTTTCTCCGACGCGCGGGTCCGACCATCGAGAAGGCCTCCGCCATGCTCCTGCACCGTCCCGCCCGACTCCTGCTCGTCCTGGGCGCCGCCGCCCTGCTCGCCACCGGCTGCTCCTCCGGCGACGACTCAGCGGATCCGGGCATGACCACCGACACCGCCGCTCCGACGGCCGTCGCTGAGCCGTCTGCGCCTTCGGCCCCGGCCGACGCGACGGCTCCGGCCAGTCCCGCGGCCGAGGCGGTGACCATCACCATCTCCGACTTCGAGTACGACGTCCCGGAGTCGGTCCCGGCCGGCTCCGAGGTCGAGGTCGTCAACCAGGACCGCGAGGCGCACACCCTCACGCTCGCCGACGGTGGCCCGTCCGTCGTGGTCCAGGGGGGCGAGACGGAGACCTTCACTGCGCCGGCGGCCGGCAGCTACGGGATCGTCTGCGACTTCCACGGAAGCATGACCGCCGAGCTCGTCGTCGCATGACCGTGGAGGGCGCCGTGCCGCAGCGCTCGCAGCCGGTCCGCCACCGTGGCGTAGCGCACGTACTGCGCGTTCTCGCGGTGCTGGGGCTGGCGGTCGACGTCTACGTGCACCTGAAGCTGGCGCCGGTCTTCGACCAGCTGGGGACCCAGATCACCCAGGGTGCCTTGTTCCGGGTCGAGGCGGCGCTGGCCGCGGCGGCGGCCCTGTACCTGGCGCTGCGCGACAGCCGGCGCGCCTGGCTGCTCGCCGGCCTTATCGCGATCGCCGGCCTCGTCGCGATCCTGGTGACCCGCTGGGTCGCGCTCCCGGCTCTCGGCCCTCTGCCGGCCATGTACGACCCGACCTGGTCCACCGACAAAGTGCTGGTCACCGTCGGCATGCTCGTGACCGCCCTGGCCTGGCCGGTCCGGGAGGCGCTGAGGTCCGACGACGCCGGCGCGCGCACCGCCGACGATACCGGGCCGCCGCACCCGTAGCGTCCGAGGTCTCCGCGGGGTAGGGGGCGGGGATGACTGACGCACGCACGACCCGCATCGTCGAGGTGCTGTTCGAGGCCTTCGGCGACCTGGCCGAGGCCGACCCCGTCGCGGTGCGCCGCAAGTACCGGAAGATGGCGGCCGAGCCGTTCGCCTTCTACCGGGGCAGCGCGCCGCTGTTCTACGCCGACGTCATCGAGCGCGAGGACCGCTGGGCCGACGAGCGCACCAGCCGCGTGTGGATCCAGGGGGACCTGCACGCCGAGAACTTCGGCACCTACATGGACGGCGAGGGCCACCTGGTCTTCGACGTCAACGACTTCGACGAGGCCTACCTGGGCCACTTCACCTGGGACCTCCAGCGGCTGGTCGCCAGCGTCGCGCTGCTCGGCTGGACCAAGGCCGTCTCGGACGAGGACATCACCTCCTTGGTCGGCGCCACCCTGCGTGCCTACCTCGACCAGGTGCACCAGTTCGTGGACAGCGACCGGGATCACGAGTGGTCGCTGCGGCTCGGCACCGCGACCGGGGCGGTACGCGGCGCGCTCGTCCAGGCCCAGCTGTCCACCCGGATCGGGCTGCTCGACAGCAAGACCGTCGTCGATCACCACGAGCGGCGCTTCGCCGAGGCGTCCGGCATCCGGCGGCTCGAGGACGACGAGCGCGCGACCGTCGAGGCGGCCTTCGCCCGCTACCTCGAGACGATCCCCGAGTCCAAGAGCCTGGGCTCGATCAGCTACGTGCTCAAGGACGTGGTCGGCGCCTCCGGCTTCGGGATCGGCAGCGCCGGGCTCGCGTCGTACAACCTTCTGGTCGAAGGCCACACCGAGGCGCTCGAGAACGACGTCGTGCTGTCGATGAAGCAGGCGAACGTCCCTGCGGTGAGCCGGGTGGTCGACGACCCCGACTGCGAGGCGGCCTTCGAGCACCAGGGGCACCGCACCGCTCTCAGCCAGCGCGCGTTGCAGGCGCACTCCGACCCGTGGCTCGGCTGGACCGAGCTCGACGGGACCGGCTACGTCGTGCAGGAGCTCAGCCCGTACTCCGCCGACCTGGACTGGTCGTCGCTGACTGAGCCCGAGGAGATGGCCGAGGTGCTCGAGCAGCTCGGCCGGGCGACCGCGAAGGTGCACTGCGTGTCCGACGAGGACCACGACACCCCGCTGGTCGACTTCCAGGTCGAGGACGCGGTGGTCGCCGCCGTCGGCGACCAGCAGGACGTCTTCGTCGAGGAGCTCACCGACTTCGCGATGTCGTACGCCAAGACGGTGCGCGAGGACCACCGCCTTTTCGTGGACGCGTTTCGCGCGGGGCGCTTCCGGTTGGACGCCTGAAGGCCTTTGTTTGCCTTTCCCCGGCATTCCTGCTTCCCTCTGCGGGGCATTTCTTCCAGAGAAGGCAGACGAAAATGGCGCAGAAGGTCCAGGTCCTGCTCGTGTGCGACCTGCACGAGGACGAGGTCGAGGGCGTGGAGACGGTCGCGTTCGCCCTCGACGGCTCCTCCTACGAGGTCGACGTCTGCGAGGAGCACGCCGCCGAGCTGCGCGACTCCTTCGCGCGCTACGTCGGCTCGGCCCGCCGGGCCGGCCGCTCCGGGGGCGGCACTCCCGCCCGTCGCTCCTCCCGCGGGTCCGCCCGTCCGGCGCCGTCCGGCAGCGACCGGGAGCGCACCCAGGCAATCCGCGAGTGGGCCCGGACGCACGGGCACAAGGTCAGCGAGCGCGGCCGGCTCTCCTCCACCGTCATCGAGGCGTACGGGGCGGCGCACTAGCCCCTCCCCGCCCGCGCGGCCCCCGAGCCCGTCCCGCCACCCGGTGGGGCGGGCTCGTCGCGTCCAGCGCGTTTCGCTCCTGGCGTACGCGGGAGGGAACGCCCGTCCTCTTCCTGGGGTTGGACGGGAGGTCGACAACGACAAGTACTACCCGGTCGGCACCGCCGGCCGGGACCCCGGTCCACCGCTGCGTCGCTCACCCGACGGAGGCGGGCAGCCGGGGCTAGTGTGCGGAGGACGAGGCGTCGTCGTCCCCGCCCCGTGAGGAGCGAGTCCATGTTCGAGCGTTTCACCGACCGAGCCCGTCGGGTGGTCGTCCTGGCCCAGGAAGAGGCCAGGATGCTCAACCACAACTACATCGGGACCGAGCACATCCTGCTCGGCCTGATCCACGAGGGCGAGGGCGTCGCCGCGAAGGCGCTCGAGTCCCTCGGCATCTCGCTCGAGGGCGTCCGCAGCCAGGTCGAGGAGATCATCGGCCAGGGCCAGCAGGCGCCGAGCGGGCACATCCCGTTCACGCCGCGCGCCAAGAAGGTGCTGGAGCTCTCGTTGCGCGAGGCCCTGCAGCTCGGCCACAACTACATCGGGACCGAGCACATCCTGCTCGGCCTCATCCGCGAGGGCGAGGGAGTCGCCGCCCAGGTGCTGGTCAAGCTCGGCGCCGACCTCAACCGGGTCCGCCAGCAGGTCATCCAGCTGCTGAGCGGCTATCAGGGCAAGGAGTCCGCGACCGCCGGCGGCCCCGCCGAGGGCACCCCGTCGACGTCGCTGGTGCTCGACCAGTTCGGTCGCAACCTCACCCAGGCGGCGCGCGAGTCCAAGCTCGACCCGGTCATCGGGCGCGAGAAGGAGATCGAGCGCGTCATGCAGGTGCTGTCGCGCCGCACCAAGAACAACCCGGTGCTCATCGGCGAGCCCGGCGTCGGCAAGACTGCCGTCGTCGAGGGCCTGGCCCAGGCGATCGTCAAGGGCGAGGTCCCCGAGACGCTGAAGGACAAGCAGCTCTACACCCTCGACCTCGGCGCGCTGGTCGCCGGCTCCCGCTACCGCGGTGACTTCGAGGAGCGCCTGAAGAAGGTGCTCAAGGAGATCCGCACCCGCGGCGACATCATCCTGTTCATCGACGAGCTGCACACCCTCGTTGGCGCGGGTGCCGCCGAGGGCGCGATCGACGCCGCCAGCATCCTCAAGCCGATGCTGGCCCGCGGCGAGCTGCAGACGATCGGCGCCACCACGCTCGACGAGTACCGCAAGCACCTGGAGAAGGACGCCGCGCTCGAGCGCCGGTTCCAGCCGATCCAGGTCGGCGAGCCGAGCCTGGCCCACACGATCGAGATCCTCAAGGGGCTGCGCGACCGCTACGAGGCCCACCACCGCGTCTCCATCACCGACGGCGCGCTCGTCGCCGCCGCGACGCTGGCCGACCGCTACATCTCCGACCGGTTCCTGCCGGACAAGGCGATCGACCTCATCGACGAGGCCGGCTCGCGCATGCGCATCAAGCGCATGACCGCCCCGCCGGACCTGCGGGAGTTCGACGAGCGCATTGCCAACGTCCGTCGTGACAAGGAGTCGGCGATCGACGCGCAGGACTTCGAGAAGGCGGCCTCCTTGCGCGACAAGGAGAAGACGCTGCTCGGCGAGAAGGCGCAGCGCGAGAAGGAGTGGAAGGCCGGCGACATGGACGTCGTCGCCGAGGTCGACGACGAGCAGATCGCCGAGGTCCTCGCGATCTGGACCGGCATCCCGGTCTTCAAGCTGACCGAGGAGGAGACCGCCCGCCTGCTGCGCATGGAGGACGAGCTCCACAAGCGCGTCATCGGCCAGGAGCAGGCCATCAGGGCCGTCTCCCAGGCGATCCGCCGCACCCGCGCCGGACTCAAGGACCCCAAGCGCCCGGGCGGCTCGTTCATCTTCGCCGGCCCGTCCGGCGTCGGGAAGACCGAGCTGTCCAAGACGCTGGCCGAGTTCCTGTTCGGTGACGAGGACAGCCTGATCCTGCTCGACATGAGCGAGTACATGGAGAAGCACACCGTCTCCCGCCTGGTCGGCTCGCCCCCCGGCTACGTCGGCTACGAGGAGGGCGGCCAGCTCACCGAGAAGGTGCGCCGCAAGCCGTTCTCGGTGGTGCTGTTCGACGAGGTCGAGAAGGCGCACCCGGACGTGTTCAACACGCTCCTGCAGATCCTCGAGGACGGTCGCCTGACCGATTCCCAGGGGCGCGTCGTCGACTTCAAGAACACCGTGCTCATCATGACGAGCAACCTCGGCACCCGGGACATCTCCAAGGGCTTCAACCTCGGGTTCCAGAAGGACAACGACACGACCGGTGCCTACGAGCGGATGAAGACCAAGGTCCAGGACGAGCTCAAGCAGCACTTCCGGCCCGAGTTCCTCAACCGCATCGACGACATCGTGGTGTTCCACCAGCTCAGCGAGCCGGAGATCCTGCAGATCGTCGACCTGATGCTGGCCCGCCTGGACGGCCAGCTGAAGAACAAGGACATGGGGCTGGAGGTCACGACGGTGGCCAAGAAGCTGCTGGCCAAGAAGGGCTACGACCCCGTGCTCGGCGCCCGGCCGCTGCGCCGGACGATCCAGCGCGAGCTCGAAGACCAGCTGTCCGAGCAGATCCTCTACGGCACGTTGACGGCCGGCAACATCGTGGTGGTCGATGTCGAGGGCGAGGGCGATGAGGCGAAGTTCGTCTTCCGCGGCGAGCCCAAGCCGGTGGACGTCCCCGACGCCCCGCCGGTCGACCTGGCCGGCGGCCCCGCCGGTCCGGCCGGGCCCAGCGCCGGCAACCCGCCCGCCGCCGAGGC
>JAJAYV010000136.1 GCA_026786045.1 Frankiaceae bacterium
CCCTGCGGCGGCGGCCCGCGGCCGCGCCCCCCGGCGCCGCCGTGAGGGCCGGCGCGGCCGCCGGCCGGGCCGCGGGCCTTGGCGGCGTCGCAGGCGACCTGCTCGAGCTGGTCGTGGCCGGACTGCTGGGCGGGGCCGCCTGGGCCGGGTCTGCGGTGCTGCTCGCCCGTCCCGACGCCGCGGCCCTCGCCCGGCAGCTGCGGAGCTAGAGGTTCGGGAAGAAGATGCCGATCTCGCGCTTGGCCGACTCCTCGGAATCGCTGCCATGCACGAGGTTCTGGCCGATCTCGAGGGCGTAGTCGCCACGGATCGAGCCGGGGGTGGCCTCGACCGGGTTGGTGACGCCCATGAGGCGGCGGGTGCCGGCGACGGCGTTCGGGCCCTCGACGACGAGCGCGACGAGCGGGCCGCCGGTGATGAACTCGACCAGCTCGCCGAAGAACGGGCGCTCCCGGTGCTCGTCGTAGTGCTCCTCGGCGGTGGCCCGCTCGAGCGTGCGCAGCTCCATCGCGACCAGGCTCAGACCCTTCTTTTCCAGCCGCGAGATGACCTCGCCGGCGAGGCCGCGGCGGACGCCGTCGGGCTTGACGAGGACGAGGGTGCGCTGCACAGGGTTCTCCTAGGTAGGCGGTGAGCGCTGAACGCTACCCGCGGTGCAGGAGGGTACGGGCCTCGCCAACGGTGACGACCGAGCCGGTGACGAGCACGCCGGCGCCGCCGTACTGGCTCTCGGCGTCGGCCAGGCCGACGGCGGTCGACAGCGCGTCGTCGAGCGCGTCCTCGACCTGGACCCGGTCCTCGCCGAAGACGTCGCGGGCGAGGTCGGCCAGGTGGTCGACCGGCATCGCGCGGGGCGAGCCGTTCTGGGTGACGACGACCTGCGCGACGGCCGGCTCGAGCACCTCGAGCATCGCCAGGGCGTCCTTGTCTCCCAGCACCGCGACGACGGCGACCAGGTGGGTGAAGGCGAAGGCGTCGGTGAGCGCGGCGACGGTGGCGGTCATGCCGTGGGCGTTGTGGGCGGCGTCGAGCAGCACCGTCGGGCTGGTACGGACCACCTCGAGCCGGCCCGGTGAGGTCGTGCGGGCGAAGCCCTCGCGGACGAGGTCGGCGTCGAGCATGCCCTTGTCGCCGCCGCCAAGGAAGGCCTCGACGGCCGCGAGCGCGGCGGCGGCGTTGGCCGCCTGGTGCGCGCCGTGCAGCGGGAGGTAGATGTCGTCGTAGCGGCCGGACAGCCCTTGCAGCGACAGCAGCTGGCCGCCGACGGCGGTGGTGCGCGACACGACCCCGAACTCCAGCCCCTCGCGGGCGACGGTCGCGCCGACCTCGACGGCCCGGCGCAGCAGCACCTCGGCCGCCTCGGGCTCCTGCTGGGCGAGCACCACGGTCGCGCCCGGGTAGATGATCCCGGCCTTCTCGGTCGCGATCTCGGCCACCGTCGTGCCGAGCAGCGGCACGTGGTCAAGTCCTATCGGCAGCACGACCGCCGTGCCGGCCTCCACCACGTTGGTGGCGTCCCACGCGCCGCCGAGCCCGACCTCGAGCACGGCCACGTCGACCGGCGCGTCGGCGAAGACGGCGAACGCCATCCCCGTCAGCACCTCGAAGAAGGTCATCGGCTGCGGCATGCGGGAGTCGACGAGCTCGACGTAGGGCTTCAGCTCGTCCCACGCCTCGACGAACCGCTCCTCGCTGATCGGCTGGCCGTCGATCGTGATGCGCTCGGTGACCGAGTCCAGGTGCGGGCTGGTGTAGCGGCCCGGGCGCAGGCCGAAGCCCTGCAGCAGGGCGTCGATCATCCGGGCGGTGCTGCTCTTGCCGTTGGTCCCCGTCAGGTGGATCGCCGGGTAGGCGCGGTTCGGCGACCCGAGCAGGTCGCAGAGCAGGGTGATGCGCTCGAGGTCCGGGACCATCGCGTCCTCGGCCGGGTAGCGGGTCGCCAGGTCGGCCAGCACCCGCTGCAGCGTCATGAGCGAGCAACCTTCGGCGGCGGGTCGCCGAGCTCGATCCGCGGGACGTCGAAGGCGTCGCCGGACTCCTCGGTCGTGAGGGACCTGATGAGGCAGGCGTTGCGCAGGTCGGCCTCGACCTGGCTGAGCAGGGCGAGCTCCTGCGCCGTGCCGACGGCGTGCAGCGCGAGAACGGGCGTCTTCATCGACGTCTTGGCGCGGCTCTTCTCGCCACGGACCCGCTCGAGCACGGCGGCGGCGATGTCGAGCGCGTCCAGCGGCTGGCTGCCCCTGTCGTAGGCCTCTCGTCCGCTGGCCTCGCGCAGCGGCGCGGAGGTCGGCCACGCCTGCACGTGCACCGAACCCTCCTGCCACCACGACCAGACCTCCTCGGTCACGAACGGCAGCACCGGCGCGAACAGCCGCAGCAGCGCGTCCAGCGCGATGCGCAGCGCCCGGTTGGCCGAGGCGGCGGCCACGGCGTCCTCGCCGTACGCCCGGCCCTTCACCAGCTCGATGTAGTCGTCGCAGAAGGACCAGAAGAACGACTCGGTGCGCTCCAGCGCACGGGTGTAGTCGTAGGCCTCGAAGGCGGCGGTCGCCTCGTCCACCACCGCGGCGAGCCGGGCCAGCAGCGCCTGGTCCACCGGCTCGGTGACCGGACCCGGCTCGGCCTCCGGGAAGCCGAGGGCGAACTTGCTCGCGTTGAGCAGCTTGACCGCCAGCCGCCGGCCGACCTTCATCTGGCCCTCGTCGAA
>JAJAYV010000137.1 GCA_026786045.1 Frankiaceae bacterium
CACGCGCACCGGCTGATCCGGCAGACTCCCCGGGTGCCCCTCGACCCCGCCGCACGCCCCGCCCGCGCGACCTGGCCCGGCTCGGCCACCCCGCTCGGGGCGACCTGGGACGGCACCGGGACGCGCTTCGCGCTGTTCTCGGCCAGCCCCGCCCGGGTCGAGCTGTGCCTGCTCGACGCCGGGCACGAGGAGCGCGTCGGGCTGACCGAGCGGACCGGCCCGGTCTGGCACGCCCACCTGCCCGGCGTCGGACCGGGGCAGCGCTACGGCTACCGGGTGCACGGGCCGTACGACCCGGCTGCCGGCCACAAGCACAACCCGGCCAAGCTGTTGCTGGACCCGTACGCCCGGGCCTTCGAGGGCGACCTGGTCCTGGACGACGCCGTCATCGGCCACCTCCACGGCCGACCCGGCTCGCCCGAGCCGCACGACAGCGCGCCGTTCGTCCCGCGCTCGGTCGTCGTGGACGAGGCGTTCGACTGGGGCGACGACCGCCCGCCGGCCACGCCCTGGGACGAGAGCGTCGTCTACGAGATGCACGTCAAGGGCCTGACCATGCAGCACCCCGGGGTCCCTGCCGAGTTGCGCGGGACCTACGCCGGGCTGGCCCACCCCGCCGCGGTCGAGCACCTGCTCGGGCTGGGCGTGACCGCCGTCGAGCTGCTGCCGGTACAGCAGTTCGTCAGCGAGCCGGCCCTGCTCCGCCGCGGGCTGATGAACTACTGGGGCTACAACACGGTCGGCTTCTTCGCCCCGCACGGCGGCTACGCCGCGGGTGGCTCCGGCGGGGAACAGGTCGCGGAGTTCAAGGCGATGGTGCGGGCGCTGCACGCCGCCGGCCTCGAGGTGCTGCTCGACGTCGTCTACAACCACAGCGGCGAGGGCGATGAGCACGGGCCCACGTTGTCGTTCCGCGGCATCGACAACCGCAGCTACTACCGCCTCCCGGCCGAGGACCGGCACCGCTACCGCGACGTCACCGGGACCGGCAACACGCTCGACCTGCGCACCCCGCACGTCCTGCAGCTGGTGCTGGACTCGCTGCGCTACTGGGTGACCGAGATGCACGTCGACGGCTTCCGCTTCGACCTCGCGCCCGCGCTCGCCCGCGGCGCCGACGACGAGGTCGACCTGCGCTCGGCATTCCTGCAGGCGGTGCAGCAGGACCCGGTGCTGTCGCACGTGAAGCTGATCGCCGAGCCGTGGGACGTCGGCCACGGCGGCTACCAGGTCGGCCGCTTCCCGGTCCCGTGGGCCGAGTGGAACGACCGCTACCGCGACACGGTCCGCGACGCCTGGCGCGGTGCGGGCGGCGGGGTGCGCTCGCTGGCCTACCGGCTGTCCGGCTCGTCCGACCTGTTCAACCAGCCCGGCCGCGCCCCGTGGGCGTCGGTCAACCTCGTCACCGCCCACGACGGCTTCTCGCTGCGCGACCTCACGGCCTACGACCGCAAGCACAACGAGGCCAACGGCGAGGGGAACCGGGACGGCTCCGACGGCAACCGCAGCTGGAACTGCGGCGTCGAGGGTCCCACCGACGACCCGGCCGTCGAGCTGCTGCGCCGCCGGCAGGCGCGCAACCTGCTCACCACGCTGCTGCTGTCGACCGGCGTGCCCATGCTGACGATGGGCGACGAGGTCCGCCGTACACAGCACGGCAACAACAACGCCTACTGCCAGGACGGCCCGCTGTCGTGGGTTGACTGGGACCTCGGCCCCGACGACGAGGACCTGCTCGCGTGGGTGCAGCGCCTGGTCGCGCTGCGCCGCGCGCACCCGGTGCTGCGCCGGCGCGCCTTCTTCACCGGCGCGGTGCGCGACGGGGTCAAGGACGTCGCGTGGTTCGGCGCCGGCGGCGAGGAGCACACCGACGCCCAGTGGTTCGACGCCGAGCAGGCGACGCTCGGGATGTACCTGGACGGCAGGGGGATCCCCGCCCCCGGTCCCCGCGGGGAGCAGGTCGTCGGCGACAGCCTGCTGCTGCTGCTGCACACCGGCGCCGAGGACGCCGAGGTGGTCCTGCCGGGCGCGCCGTGGGCGACGGGCTACGAGCTGCTGCTCGACACGGCCGACGAGCGGCCGACCCCGCGCGGCGCGCTGCCGGCGGGGTCGATCCTGAGCATGCTCGGCCGCTCGGCCGCGCTGCTTCGGGCGCTGCGCGGGTAGGGCCGCGGGCATGGAGCTCCTGCTGGCGTTCTCGGTCGTCCTGCTGGCGGGTGTCCTTATCTCCGGGCTGGCCCACCGCACGATCCTGTCGACCGCGGTGCTCTTCCTCGTCGCGGGCTTCGTGCTCGGCGACGGCGTCACGGGCGTCCTGCCGCTGCAGCCCGACGACGGCATCGTCATCACCCTTGCCGAGCTGGCGCTGTTCTCGGTGCTCTTCACCGACGGCATGCGCGTCGGCCTGCGCGACCTGCGGTCGGCATGGCGGCTGCCCGGGCGCGCCCTCGTGCTCGGCATGCCGCTGACGTTCCTCCTCACCGGCGCGCTGGCGCACTGGGTCGCGGGGCTCCCATGGGCCGAGTCGCTCCTGGTCGGCGCCGTGCTCGCACCGACCGACCCGGTCTTCGCCAGCGCCATCGTCGGCCGGCCTGAGGTGCCCGCCCGGCTCCGCTCGCTGCTCAACGTCGAGAGCGGAGTCAACGACGGCCTGGCTCTGCCGGTGGTGCTGGTGCTCCTCACCGTCGTGAGCGGTCGCGAGGAGGCGACGGTCGGCGAGCTCGGCCTCGAGCTGGCGCTCGGCATCGCCATCGGTGTGCTCGTACCGCTGCTCGCAACCCTGCTGCTGCGCAGCCGCTTCACGTCCACCGCGACGACGTACGAGGGCCTGGCCGCCGTGTCGATCGGCCTGATCGTGCTGGCCCTTGCGGAGGTCACGCACGCCAACCTGTTCCTCGCGGCGTTCACGGCCGGCATCACCATCGCGACCGTCGCGCCCGACCTGCGCGAGTCGTTCGAGCTGTTCGGCGAGCAGGTTACCGAGCTGCTCAAGCTCGCCGCGATCCTGGTCTTCGCGACGCTCATCTCGCCGCAGTTCCTCGGCGAGATCCCGGTTCTCGGCTACGTGTTCGCGGTGCTCGCGCTGGTCGTCGCCCGACCGGTGTCGATCTTCGTCGCGCTGCTCGGCAGCGACCTGCCGCGGCGCCAGCAGGCAGCCGCCGCGTGGTTCGGCCCCAAGGGCTTCGCCTCGGTGGTCTACGGGCTGCTCGTGCTTGAGGGCGGCGGTGCGCTGGCCGACGAGATGTTCCACCTCATCGCGCTGGTCGTGGTCGCGTCGATCCTCACGCACTCCTCGACCGACGTGCCGATCGCGAACGCCTTCGCCCGGCGCGAGCGCGCGGCCGCCGCGGACGCCTCCCCTGTGGGGGAGAAGGCCGACGAGCCGGGCGAGGGCCGGGCGTTCAGGCGGACGCCATGAGCCCCAGTTCGGCGTCGCTGGGCAGCGCGGCGGAGTGCGGCAGCACCCGGACGCTGTAGCCGAAGGAGCCGGCCCGCTCGAGCGGCACGGTCCCCTCGAAGCGGCGCAGGCCGTCCTCGCCGACGCCCGCGTCGGCCAGCGCGCAGGTGCTCGGCGCCTGCAGCACGTCGGCCTCGTCGACCCGGCCGTACACCGCCTGCACCGAGACGTCGGACGGGTCGAGCCCGCCGAGGTCGACGACGGCGCGCAGCTCCAGGACCGCGCCGACCTGCGGCGTGTCGCCGACGCCCGCGCCCTCGACGTGGACGACGCGCACGCCGGACCACTTGGCCTCCACGTCGTTGCGCCAGTGCGCGAGCTCCTTGGCCGGTGCGAAGGAGGACGCGGCCAGCGTGCGCGACGCGACCGCGGCCGGGGCGTAGAGCTGGTGCACGTAGTCGCGCAGCATCCGGCTGGCCAGCACCTTCGGGCCGGTGGTCTGCAGCGTGTGGCGGACCATGTCGATCCAGCGCTGCGGGACGCCCTTCTCGTCGCGGTCGTAGAAGCGGGTCCGGACCTGCTTCTCGACCAGCTCGTAGAAGGCCCGCGCCTCGAGGTCGTCGCGCCGCTCGGGGTCGACGACGCCGTCGGCGGTCGGGATCGCCCAGCCGTTCTCGCCGTCGTACATCTCGTCCCACCACCCGTCGAGGATGGACAGGTTGAGCCCACCGTTGAGCGCGGACTTCATGCCGGAGGTGCCGCACGCCTCGAGCGGGCGCAGCGGGTTGTTCAGCCAGACGTCGCAGCCGCCGTAGAGGTAGCGCGCCATGCCAATGTCGTAGTCGGGCAGGAAGACGATGCGGTGCCGGACGTCGTGCGAGTCGGCGAAGCGGACGATCTGCTGCACCAGCTCCTTGCCGCCGTCGTCGGCCGGGTGGGCCTTGCCGGCGATGGCCAGCTGGATCGGCCGGTCGGGGTCGAGCAGCAGCGTCTTGAGCCGCTCCGGGTCACGCATCATGAGCGTCAGCCGCTTGTACGACGGCACGCGCCGTGCGAAGCCGATCGTCAGCACGTCGGGGTCGAACGCCGCGTCGGTCCAGCCGAGCTCGGCCTCGGACGCGCCGCGCTGCAGCCAGGAGGCGCGCAGGCGGCGCCGGACCTCCTCGACGAGCCGCTCGCGCAGCACCCGGCGGGTCGCCCAGATGCTCGTGTCGGACACCTTGACGATGTCCTCCCAGCCCTTGGCCTCGCTGCTGAGCCGCGGGTTGGCCTGCGTGGCCAGCTCGAAGATCTCGCGCGACACCCAGGTGGGCGCGTGCACGCCGTTGGTGACCGAGCTGATCGGCACCTCGCTCGGGTCGAAGCCGGGCCACAGTCCGGAGAACATCTCGCGGCTGACGATGCCGTGCAGCTTGGCGACGCCGTTGCGGCGCTGCGCCATCCGCAGGCCCATGTGGGCCATGTTGAAGACCGACGGGTCGCTCTCCTCGCCAAGCTCCAGGATCCGGTCGACCGGCACGCCCGCGAGCGCGCTGTCGCCGCCGAAGTAGCGCTGGATCAGCTCCTTCGGGAAGCGGTCGATGCCGGCCGGCACGGGCGTATGGGTGGTGAACACCGTCCCGGCGCGCACCGCCTCCTTGGCCTCGTCGTACGACAGGCCCTGCTCGACGAGCTCGCGGACGCGCTCGACGCCGAGGAAGCCGGCGTGGCCCTCGTTGGTGTGGAAGACCTCGGGCTCGGGGTCGCCGGTGAGCGCTGTCCAGGCGCGGATCGCCCGCACCCCACCGATGCCGAGCAGCATCTCCTGGTGCAGGCGGTGGTCGGACCCGCCGCCGTAGAGGCGGTCGGTGACCTCGCGCTCCTCGGGGGCGTTCTCCTCGACGTCGGAGTCGAGCAGCAGCAGCGGCACCCGGCCGACCTGCGCGCGCCAGACGTAGGCGTGCAGGGTGCGGCCCTCCGGCATGGCCACCCGGATCAGCACCGGGGTGCCGTCGGCGTCGGTGACCAGCGTCAGCGGCAGGCCGTGCGGGTCGAGCGGGGGGTAGCGCTCCTGCTGCCAGCCCTCGGCGTTGAGCGACTGCTTGAAGTAGCCGGCGCGGTAGAGCAGGCCCACGCCCAGGATCGGGACGCCGAGGTCGGAGGCCGCCTTGAGGTGGTCGCCGGCGAGGATGCCGAGGCCACCGGAGTACTGCGGCAGCACCTCGGTGATGCCGAACTCCGGCGAGAAGTAGGCGATGGACGACGGCACCTCGGACAAGCCCTGGTACCACCGAGGGGTGCTCAGGTAGTCCTGCAGGTCCGCGTGCGCCGCGGCGAGCTCGCCGAGGAAGGCACGGTCGGCCGCGAGCTCGGCGAGCCGCTCGGGGCTGACCTCGCCGAGCAGCCGCACCGGGTCCTGCCCGACGGCGTCCCACACCTTTGGGTCGACCGAGCGGAACAGGTCGAGCGACTGCGGGTGCCAGGACCAGCGCAGGTTCATGACGAGCTCTGCGAGGGGGGCCAGGGGCTCCGGCAGGGCGAGGCGGACGGTGAACCGGCGGAGTGCTCTCACCCGGGCGACAGTAGTGGCCCCGACCACTGCTGCGGGGCCGTCGCGCGATGTTCCGGCATCGCGATCATGGGTACGGTCGCCGCAATGGTGGGACGGATAGCAGTCACAGCGATCAGCCCGTCGGTGTCGTGCGGCCACTACCCCGCGCGCGCCGTCACGGGGGAGACCGTCGTCGTCTCGGCGACCGTGTTCAGGGAGGGTCACGACGCCGTCGGCGCCGACGTCCTCGTGCTCGACCCCGGCGGCACGAGGCAGCCGTTCCTGCGGATGGTGCCCGGGATGCCCGGCACCGACCGGTGGCACGCCGAGCTGCAGGTCCCGGACGACCCCTCCGCCGAGGGCACCTGGACGTTCGCCGTCGAGGGCTGGGGCGACCCGCTGGGCACCTGGTGGCACGACGCGCCACTGAAGGTCGAGGCCGGGGTCGACGTCGACCTCATGCTCGAGGAGGGCGCCCGGCTGTTCGAGCGGGCGGCCGAGGGCCTGCCGAAGGGCCTCGGCAAGAAGGACAAGGCGGTCGTGTCGGATCTGCCGGCCGTGCTGCGCGACGGGAGCCGCGACCCGCTGGAGCGGCTGCGTGCCGCGACCGCCGACGACGTCAAGGCGCTGCTGCGCGACTCCCCGGTCCGCGAGCTCGTCACGGCCTCCGCGCCGCACCGCATCTGGGTCGACCGCCAGCGCGCGCTCTACGGCGCCTGGTACGAGTTCTTCCCGCGCTCGGAGGGAGCCGGCACCGACGCTCACGGCGTGCTCCGCACCGGCACCTTCCGCACCGCGATGGAGCGGCTGCCCGGCGTGGCCGCGATGGGCTTCGACGTCGTCTACCTGCCGCCGATCCACCCGATCGGCAAGGTCAACCGCAAGGGCCCGAACACCACGGAGTTCCCCGGCGGCAAGCCGCACGACATCGGCGAGCACGACCCGGGCTCCCCCTGGGCGATCGGCTCCGACGAGGGCGGCCACGACGCGGTGCACCCCGAGCTCGGGACGATCGACGAGTTCGGCGCCTTCGTCGCCCGCACCCGCGAGCTCGGCATGGAGGTCGCTCTCGACCTCGCGCTGCAGGCGGCGCCCGACCACCCGTGGGCGACGGAGCACCCGGAGTGGTTCACCACCCGCGCGGACGGCTCGATCGCCTACGCCGAGAACCCGCCGAAGAAGTACCAGGACATCTACCCGGTCAACTTCGACAACGACCCCGAGGGCATCTACGCCGAGGTGCTGCGCGTGGTCCGCCACTGGACCTCGCACGGCGTGCGCATCTTCCGCGTCGACAACCCGCACACCAAGCCGCTGTCGTTCTGGGAGGGGCTCATCGAGGAGGTCAAGAGCACCGAGCCCGACGTGCTCTTCCTCGCCGAGGCCTTCACGCGGCCAGCAATCATGCACGAGCTGGCCCGCATCGGCTTCACCCAGTCGTACACCTACTTCACCTGGCGCACCGGCAAGGACGAGCTGACGGCCTACGTCGAGGAGCTCGTGGCCGCGAGCGACTACATGCGGCCCAACTTCTTCGTCAACACCCCGGACATCCTGCACGCGTCGCTGCAGTACGGCGGCCCGCCGGTGTTCAAGATCCGCGCCGTCCTGGCGGCGCTGCTCTCGCCGACCTACGGCGTCTACGCCGGCTACGAGCTGTACGAGCACGTCGCCGTCAAGCCCGGCAGCGAGGAGTACCAGAACTCCGAGAAGTACGCGCTGCGTCCGCGCGACTGGTCGCAGCCCGAGCGCACGCTCGCTCCATACCTGACGATGCTCAACCGGTTCCGCGCCGATCACCCGGCGACGCACTGGCTGCGGGGCACCGTCTTTCATGCCGTCGACTCGCCGGACGTACTGTGCTGGAGCAAGCGGCAGGGCGACGACGTCGTCCTGGTCGTGGTCAACCTGGACCCGCATGGCGCCCGTGAGGCGACCGTGTCGCTCGACCTGCCGGCCCTGGGCTTCGACGGGGACAGCCGCATCACCGTCACCGACGCCGTCACCGGATCCACTTACGACTGGGGAGTGCGTAACTACGTGAGACTCGACCCGTTCTCCGAGCCGGCGCACATCCTCACCGTCACTGCGAGCGGAGCATGACGGGCCCGGACCACGAGTTCGAGCACGGCGAGCTGGTCTCCCTCGAGGAGCCCCGCGACCCGCTGTGGTTCAAGCGCGCGGTGTTCTACGAGGTGCTCATCCGCGGCTTCGCCGACAGCGACGGCGACGGCACCGGTGACATCAAGGGCCTGACGTCCAAGCTGGACTACCTGCAGTGGCTCGGCGTCGACTGCGTCTGGCTGCTGCCGATCTACGAGTCGCCTTTGCGCGACGGCGGTTACGACATCAGCGACTTCACGAAGGTGCTGCCGGAGTTCGGCGACCTGGGCGACTTCGTGCAACTCGTCGACGAGGCGCACAAGCGCGGGATGCGCATCATCGCCGACCTGGTCATGAACCACAGCTCCGACCAGCACCCGTGGTTCCAGGCCTCGCGCAGCGACCCCGAAGGGCCCTACGGCGACTACTACGTCTGGAGCGACACCGACGAGCCGTACGCCGAGGCGCGCATCATCTTCGTCGACACCGAGACGTCGAACTGGACATGGGACCCGGTGCGCAAGCAGTACTTCTGGCACCGCTTCTTCAGCCACCAGCCGGACCTCAACTACGAGAACCCGGCCGTGCAGGAGGCGATGATCGACGTCCTGAAGTTCTGGCTCGACATGGGCATCGACGGCTTCCGCCTGGACGCCGTGCCGTACCTGTTCGAGGAGGTCGGCCACAACGGCGAGAACCACCCGAAGACGCACGACTACCTCAAGCGCGTGCGCAAGGAGGTGGACGCGCTCTACCCCGACCGCGTGATGCTGTGCGAGGCCAACCAGTGGCCGGAGGACGTCGTCGAGTATTTCGGCGAGGACGGCGACGAGTGCCAGATGGCTTTCCACTTCCCGCTGATGCCGCGCCTGTTCATGGCCGTGCGCCGCGAGTCGCGCTACCCGATCTCGGAGATCCTGGCGAACACCCCAGCCATCCCGGTCAACTGCCAGTGGGGCATCTTCCTGCGCAACCACGACGAGCTGACGCTCGAGATGGTCACCGACGACGAGCGCGACTACATGTACGCGGAGTACGCCAAGGACCCGCGCATGAAGAGCAACGTCGGCATCGCCCGGCGGCTCGCGCCGCTGCTGGAGAACAGCCGGGACCAGATCGAGCTGTTCACCGGCCTGCTGCTGTCGCTGCCCGGCTCACCGGTCCTGTACTACGGCGACGAGATCGGCATGGGCGACAACATCTACCTCGGTGACCGTGACGGCGTGCGGACCCCGATGCAGTGGAACGCCGACCGCAACGCCGGCTTCTCGGCAGCTGACCCGCAGCAGCTCTACCTGCCGGCGCTGCTCGACCCGGTCTACGGCTACCAAGCCGTCAACGTCGAGGCGCAGATGCGCTCGTCCAGCTCGCTGCTGAACTGGACCCGCAAGATGCTCGCGGTCCGCAAGCAGCACCCGGTCTTCGGCATGGGCAGCTACGAGGAGCTCGGTTCGAGCAACCCCTCGGTGCTCGCCTTCGTGCGCGAGTTCGGCGACGACAAGGTGCTGTGCGTCAACAACCTGTCGCGCTTCCCGCAGCCGGTCGAGCTGGACCTGCGGCGCTTCGAGGGCTGGGTACCGGTCGAGCTGACCGGCCGCGTCCACTTCCCGAGGGTCGGCGAGCTGCCGTACCTGCTCAGCCTGCCCGGCCACGGCTTCATGTGGTTCGGCCTGCAGCCGGAGGAGGGGACCCCTTGAGCGATCTCGACAACGCCCTGACAGCCTGGCTCCCCCGGCAGCGCTGGTACGGCGGCAAGGGCACCCCGGTGCGCTCCGTCGTCATCGAGCACGAGGAGCGGTTGCCCGGACCGGTAGACGTGCGGCACACGTTGCTGCGCGTCACCGACGAGGCCGGCGGAACCGAGCGCTACCAGCTGCTGCTCGGCTACAGCGACGAGGAGCTCGAGCCGCGCCTCAAGCCCGGCGAGGTCGGCCAGGTCAAGGGCCAGCACGTCTTCGACGCCGTCCACGACCGCGAGACGACGGGCGTCCTGCTCGACCTGCTCGCGCAGAGCCGCTCGCTGAGCCGGCTGGTCTTCACCGGCAGCGGCGACCTGCACACCGGGCTGCCGGCCCGGGTGATGGGCGCCGAGCAGAGCAACACCTCGATCGTCTACGGCGACGAGTACATCCTCAAGCTGTTCCGCCGCGTGCAGCCAGGGCTCAACCCCGACCTCGAGGTCAGCCGCGCCCTGGCGCAGGCCGGCAGCCCGCACGTCGCGGCGCCGGTCGGCTGGCTCGAGGGCACCGTCGACGGGCAGACGACCACGCTCGCGATGATGCAGGTGTTCGCCAGGAACGCCACCGAGGGCTGGGCGATGGCGACCGCCAGCGTCCGCGACCTGTTCGCCGAGGCCGACCTGCACGCCGACGAGGTCGGCGGCGACTTCGCCGCGGAGAGCGAGCGCCTGGGCGTCGCGACGGCCGAGGTGCACGCGCTCATGACGCAGTCCCTGCCGACGGCGGTCGCCGGGCCGGACGAGTCGGTCGACACCGCCCGCCAGCTGCACGCCCGGCTCGACGCCGCGCTCGAGGTCGTGCCCGAGCTCGCCGCGCACGCCGACGCGCTGCGCGCGGCCTACGACCAGGTGGCGCAGCTGACCGGTCCCGTGCCGGTCCAGCGCGTGCACGGCGACTACCACCTCGGCCAGGTCCTGCGCACACAGGACGGCTGGCTGCTGCTCGACTTCGAGGGCGAGCCGGCCCGGCCGCTGGCCGAGCGCACCGCGCTGATGAGCCCGCTGCGCGACGTCGCCGGGATGCTGCGCAGCTACGACTACGCCGCCCGCCATCTGCTCGCCGAGCGCGGCGGCGACGCTCAGCTGGCGTACCGCGCGACCGAGTGGGCAGAGCGCAACCGCTCCGCCTTCTGCGACGGCTACGCCGCCGCGGCGGGCGCCGACCCGCGGGACGACGCCGTCCTGCTGCGCGCGTTCGAGCTCGACAAGGCGGTCTACGAGGTCGTCTACGAGGCGCGCAACCGCCCGTCCTGGCTGCCGATCCCGGTGGGCAGCATCCAGCGCCTCGCCGCGCCCGTGACCTCCGAGGGAGAAGACCGATGAGCGATCAGACCCCTGTCGCCAAGAAGCGCGCCCCCCGCAAGACGGCCGTGCCGGCCACCCCCACCCCGGTCGAGGCCGCCGCGAAGGCCCCCGCCCGCTCGCGCGCGACCGCCCCGACGACAGCGAGCGGCCCGCCGAGCCCGACCGACGAGGAGCTCGACCGGCTCGCCGGCGGCGCCCACCGCGACCCGCACAGCATCCTCGGCATGCACCCCGCCGGGGACGGCGTCGTGGTGCGCGCGCTGCGCCCGGAGGCCGAGCGCGTCGTCGCCCTCGTCGAGGGCCGGGAGGTGCCTCTCGAGCACGTCCACGCCGGCGTCTGGGAGGCCCACCTGCCGGCGGCGTCGGTCACCGACTACCGCCTCGACGTGACTTACCACGGCAGTACCTACCCGGCCGACGATCCGTACCGCTACCTCCCGACGCTCGGCGAGGTCGACCTGCACCTCATCGGCGAGGGCCGGCACGAGGAGCTGTGGACGGTCCTCGGGGCGCACGTGCGACGCTACGACAGCCCGACCGGTCCGGTCAGCGGCACGTCGTTCGCGGTGTGGGCCCCCAACGCCCGCGGCGTGCGCGTCATCGGTGACTTCAACGGCTGGGACGGCCGCAGCCACCCGATGCGCGCGCTCGGCAGCAGCGGCGTCTGGGAGCTGTTCGTGCCGGACATCGGTGCCGGCACGCACTACAAGCTCGCCGTTCTCGGCGCCGACTCCACCTGGCGCGAGAAGGCCGACCCGATGGCCCGCCGTACCGAGGTCCCGCCGCTGACGGCGAGCGTCGTCGACGAGTCCGACTACACCTGGAACGACGACGCGTGGCTCGAGCAGCGCGCGCGGACGCAGGCGCACGCCGCGCCGATGAGCGTCTACGAGGTGCACCTGGGCTCCTGGCGCCAGGGCCTGTCGTACATCGAGCTGGCCGACCAGCTGGTGGAGTACGTCAGCTGGCTGGGCTACACCCACGTCGAGCTGATGCCGGTCGCGGAGCACCCGTTCGGCGGCTCCTGGGGCTACCAGGTCACCGGCTACTACGCGCCCACGTCCCGCTTCGGCTCCCCCGACGAGTTCCGTCACCTCGTCGACCGGCTGCACCAGGCCGGCATCGGCGTCATCGTCGACTGGGTGCCGGCGCACTTCCCCAAGGATGAGTGGGCGCTGGCCCGCTTCGACGGCACCCCGCTCTACGAGCACGCCGACCCCAAGCGCGGCGAGCAGCTGGACTGGGGCACCTACGTCTTCGACTTCGGCCGGCGCGAAGTGCGCAACTTCCTCGTCGCCAACGCGTCGTACTGGCTCGAGGAGATGCACGTCGACGCACTGCGCGTCGACGCTGTCGCCTCGATGCTCTACCTGGACTACTCCCGCGAGGAGGGCCAGTGGAGCCCGAACCAGTACGGCGGTCGGGAGAACCTCGAGGCCGTGCAGTTCCTGCAGGAGATGAACGCGACCGTCTACCGCCGTTCGCCCGGCGCGATGACGATCGCGGAGGAGTCCACCGCGTGGCCGGGCGTCTCGCGCCCCACGCACCTGGGCGGCCTGGGCTTCGGCTTCAAGTGGAACATGGGCTGGATGCACGACTCGCTCGACTACATGGCGCGTGAGCCGATCTACCGCGGCTACCACCACCACCAGATGACGTTCTCGATGGTCTACGCGTACTCCGAGAACTACCTGCTGCCGATCAGCCACGACGAGGTCGTGCACGGCAAGGGCTCGCTGCTGCGCAAGATGCCTGGGGACCGGTGGCAGCAGCTGGCGAACCTGCGCGCCTACCTCGCCTTCATGTGGGCCCACCCCGGCAAGCAGCTGCTCTTCATGGGCCAGGAGTTCGCCCAGGAGTCGGAGTGGAGCGAGGGGCGCTCGCTGGACTGGTGGCTGCTCGACCTGCCCGACCACCGCGGCGTCGCGCTGACCGTGAAGGAGCTCAACGCGGTCTACAAGGCGACCCCGGCTCTGTGGAGCCGCGACGTCGACGCCTCTGGTTTCGCCTGGATCGATGCCAATGACAGTGCAGGCAACGTCTTCTCGTTCGTGCGCTTCGCCGAGGACGGCTCCGCGCTGGCGTGCATCAGCAACTTCGCCGGCACGCCGCACGACGGCTACCGCCTCGGCCTGCCCTGGGCCGGACACTGGCGCGAGGTGCTCAACACCGACGCCGCGGAGTACTTCGGCAGCGGCGTCGGCAACTTCGGTGGCGTGGACGCGAGCGACGAGACCTGGCACGGCCAGCCCGCGTCGGCCCTGCTGCGGGTGCCGCCGCTCGGCACCGTCTGGCTGGCCAGCGAGCCCCCGGCCGGAAGCTGAGCGCCCTCGCCTAGGGTCGGCCCCCCGCGCTGCAGTCAGGAGTCCGACCCGTGACGACCGTCGAGCACGACCCCGCCGAGGTGGGCGTGGATGCCCAGCGCCTGGCGAAGATCGACACCCACCTCGCGCGCTACGTCGACGACGGTCGGCTCGCCGGCTGGCAGGTGCTCGTCACCCGCCGCGGCCGCACCGTGCACGCCAGCACGTACGGCTCGCGCGACCTCGAAGCGGGACTGCCGGTCGAGCCGCACACGCTGTGGCGCATCTACTCGATGACCAAGCCGATCACGGCCGTCGTCGCCATGTCGCTGTACGAGGAGGGCCGCTTCTCGCTCAACGACGAGCTCGCCAAGCACCTGCCGGAGTTCGCCGACATGCGCGTGCTCGTCGGTGGCAACGCCGAGCAGCCGAAGACGGTCCCGGCGACCGAGCCGATCCGGGTCTGGCACCTGCTCAGCCACACCGCCGGGCTGACGTACGCCTTCACCCGCTCGAGCGTGCTCGACACGATGTACGGCCTGGCCGGCGCCGACCCGCTGGTCGACCCCTCGGTCGACCTCGCGACGATGTGCTCGCGCTGGGCCGCGCTGCCGCTGCTGTTCGAGCCGGGCACCGCGTGGAACTACTCCGTCGCCACCGACGTGCTGGGCCGGCTCATCGAGGTGCTGACCGGTCAGACGCTCGAGCAGGTCTTCGCCGAGCGGGTGCTCGGCCCGCTGGGGATGACCGACACGCGCTGGTGGGTCGAGGAGGGGCCGGACCGCGAGCGGCTCGCTGCGCTCTACGTGCCGAACCCGGACGGCGGGAAGGCGGTGCGCTACGACGTCCTCGGCGACGGGGCGCTCAGCCCGCCCGCGCTGCTGTCCGGCGGCGGCGGCCTGATCTCCACCGCCGCCGACTACGCCCGGTTCACCGCGATGCTGGCCGGCCGCGGGCAGCTCGACGGGGCGCGCATCCTCGGCCCGCGCACGCTGGCCTACATGACGCGCAACCACCTGCCCGGCGGGGTCTCGCTCGCCTCGATCGGCCGCGGGATGTTCGCCGAGACGGCCTTCGACGGGATCGGCTTCGGGCTCGGCTTCGGCGTCTCGGCCGACCCGGTCGCGGCGAAGGTGACCAGCACCCAGGGCGAGTTCAGCTGGGGCGGCTACGCGAGCACGGCGTTCTGGGTCGATCCGGTCGAGGAGCTGACCGCGCACTTCTACGCCCAGCTCGTGCCCAGCAGCACTTACCCGATCCGCACCGAGCTGCGGCAGCTGGTCTACGCCTCCCTCGTCGACTGACGGCAGCAGCCCGCGTGCTCGCGGGTGACGGGGGGCGGGCTAGAAGAGGGCGTTGGACAGCGCGCGGCGGCCGGTGACGATGCGCGGGTCCTCGGGGTCGAGCGCGTCGAACAGCCCGAGCAGGTGCACGCGCGCGGCGTCGCGGTCCTCGCCTGAGCTGCGCCGCACCAGCTCGACGAGCCGGCTGATCGCGTCGTCGATGCGCTCGGTGAGCACCTCGGCGTCGGCGGCGGCGGTCTGCGCCGCGACGTCATCCGGCGCCGCCTCGGCGGCGGCGATCGCGGCCTCCGGGTCGGCGTCGGCGCTGCGCTGCAGCAGCGCTGCCCAGGCCTTGCCCGCGACGGCCTCGGCGTCGCCCGGCTTGCGGTCGAGCAGCGCGTCGTACGCCGCCACGGCAGCGGCGTAGTCGCCGGCGGCCATGGCGTCCTCGGCCGCGACGAGGTCGGGGTCGGCCGGGACCGGCGGCGCCTGCTCGGCGTCGGGGGCGGCGCCGCCCGGGCCGGGCAGGCCCGCCTCCTGCGCAGCGGCGAGGACCTGCTCGAGGAAGGCCCGCAGGTCACGCTCGGGGAGCGCGCCGGTGAAGCCCTGGATGAGCCGGCCGCCGAGCGCCAGCAGGACGGTCGGGATGCTCTGGATCTGAAGCTGCCCGGCAAGGGCCTGGTTGGCGTCGACGTCGACCTTGGCCAGCACCCAGGCGCCGCCGCCCTCGGCCGCGAGCTTCTCCAGGACCGGCGACAGCTGCTTGCACGGTCCGCACCAGCCGGCCCAGAAGTCGACGAGCACGGGCACCGTCATCGACCGCTGCAGGACCTCGGTCTCGAAGGTGGCCTCGGTGACGTCGAGGACGTTCTCACCGGGGGCGAGGGGGGCCTCGCGGGGCGGCGGGGCGGCGGGGGCGCGCAGCGCCGACAGGTCGACGGCACCGGCGATGTTGATGTCCGTGGGGCGCATGCTCATGCCAGCAGTCAACAGCACGGCGCGGGGACGCCTTCCCGGTCGTGGGGGCCGCCCGGCCCGTGCCAGGGTGGTCCGATGAGGCCGCCCACGTACTGCACCCGCTGCGCAGGCGAGCTCGACCACTCGGGCCGCCACCCGGTCTGCACCGCCTGTGGCCGCACACACCACCGCGACCCCAAGGTCGGCGTCGGGGTGGTCGTCGTGCAGGACGGGCGGCTGCTGCTCGTCCGGCGCGGCGTCGACCCCGGCAAGGGGCTGTGGGCGCTGCCGGCGGGCTACGTCGACGCGGGCGAGGACCCGCGAGGGGCCGCGGCGCGGGAGGCGCAGGAGGAGACCGGGCTCGAGGTGGCCGTCGGGGCAGTCCTCGACGTCTACCCGAGCGCCGCCGTCACGGACGGCGGGCACGGCGGCGCGTCGTTCTTCCTGGCCTTCCTCGCCACGGGCGGCGGCGGCGAGCTGGCAGCTGCCGACGACGCGCTCGACGCGGGCTTCTTCGGCGCCGATCAGCTGCCCGAGCTCGCCTTCCCCAGCACCCGCGACGCCGTGCGCCGCGCGCTCAGTCCCGGGTCCGGGCCAGCAGCCCGCTGACGAGGACCAGCCCCATGAGGGCGATCCCGACGGTGAACAGCCGGTCCCGCGAGGCCACGGCGCAGGCCTCGACCGGCTCGCCCCGCGGGGTCGTGAGCCCGTCCAGGGCCGACGACCACACCCGCTCCGGGCACGGCCGCTCGACCTCGCCGACGGAGTAGCCGACCCGCGACGCCCCAGCCGCCAGGACGAGCAGCGCGCACACCGCCGCTACGGCGAGCACCACCCGTCGCGACGTCACGCGCCATCCTCGCCCACCGACGCCCGGTCGCGACCTACGCTCGCCGGACCCCGGGCGGCCTCCCGGGACGGAGGAGGTGCCGGGTGACTGCTGCGCCGCGGGCCGGCGTGGGCGTGCCGGTGCGGCCGGCCGTGGCCGGGGGCCTGGTCGGCTGGCTGGTCTTCGTGGAGTTCACCAGCGGCGTCCTGCAGGGCTATTACACGCCGCTGCTGTCCGACATCGCGCGGCACCTCGACATCAACGACGCGGACATCAACTGGTTCGAGGCGGCCCAGCTGATGCTGTCGGCCATCGTCGTCCCGGTGCTGGCCAAGCTCGGCGACCTGCACGGGCATCGGCGCCTCCTGCTGGTCTCGGCCGGCGTGACGGCCGTCGCGAGCCTGGTGCTGGCCTTCGCGACGAGCTTCCCCGTCTTCGTCGCCGCGTGGGCGCTGCAGGGCTTCTACGTGGCCTGGCTGCCGCTGCAGGTCGCGCTCATCTACGACCGCTCCCGGGGCGGGCCCGACGCGGCCGCCCGCACCCGCCGCGCCACCGGCCTGATCGTCGCGGCGCTGCAGGCCGGTGCCATCGTCGGCGCGCTCGCCGGCGGCC
>JAJAYV010000138.1 GCA_026786045.1 Frankiaceae bacterium
CTATCGCAGCGGCGGCACGAGCCCGGGGAAGCACGCCGCCGACATCAGCCCTGGAGCTTGTAGTCCTTGAGCAGGCCGCGCGAGATGATCGTCTTCTGGATCTCGGACGTGCCCTCGCCGATGAGCAGGAACGGCGCCTCGCGCATGAGCCGCTCGATCTCGTACTCCTTGGAGTAGCCGTATCCGCCGTGGATGCGGAAGGACTCCTGGACCACCTCGGAGCAGTACTCGCTGGCGAGGAGCTTGGCCATGCCGGACTCGACGTCGTTGCGCTTGCCGGCGTCCTTGAGCCGGGCCGCGTTGACCATGAGCGCGTGCGCGGCCTCGACCTTGGTGGCCATGTCGGCGAGCTTGAACGAGATCGCCTGGTGCTGGACGATCGGCTTGCCGAAGGTGGAGCGCTGCTGGGCGTACTGGATCGCGAGCTCGAAGGCGCGGATCGAGATGCCGCAGGCGCGGGCGGCGACGTTGACGCGGCCGACCTCGACGCCGTCCATCATCTGGTAGAAGCCCTGGCCGCGGCCGGCCTCGCCGCCCAGGATCGTGCTGGCGGGGACGCGGGCACCTTCCATGATCATCTCGGTGGTCTCGACGCCCTTGTAGCCCATCTTCTCGATCTTGCCGGGGATGGTGATGCCCTGGGCGGTCTCGCCGAAGCCCGGCTCCTTCTCGACCAGGAAAGTCGACATGTTCTTGTAGACCGAGTCGCCGCCCTCCTCGGTCTTGACCAGGGTGGCGATCAGGCCGGCGCGGGCACCGTTGGTGAGCCACATCTTCTGCCCGTCGAGGACGTACTCGTCGCCGTCGCGCACGCCGCGGCTCTTGATGGCGGCGACGTCGGAACCGCAGCCCGGCTCGGACATCGAGAAACCGCCGCGGAGCTCACCGGCGGCCATCATCGGCAGCAGGCGCTCCTTCTGCTCCTGGGTGCCGTGGTGCATGAGCATGTACGCCACGATGAAGTGCGTGTTGATGACGCCGGAGACGCTCATCCAGCCGCGGGCGATCTGCTCGACGACGAGGGCGTAGGTGAGCAGCGACTCGCCGAGCCCGCCGAACTCCTCGGGGATCATGAGCCCGAACAGGCCCATCTCCTTCATCCCCTCGACGATCGCCTCGGGGAACTCGTCCTTGTGCTCGAGGTCGGTGGCGTAGGGGATGATCTCCTTGTCCACGAAGTTCTTGACCGTGGACAGGATCTCGAGCTGGACCTCGGTGAGTCCCTCGGTGGCGGCCAGGCGTCCCATGTCGCTCCTTCTCTGCGGCACGCCCGCGGGGCGTCCGGATGTTGGCCGAGTGTCCCACCGGGAACGGGCAGGCTGCCAGCCAGGAGGGGTGAGAACCCTCACGCCTGCAGAGGCGTACGACGCCTCGCACGTCGCCGACGACGAGCTCTGAGCTAGAGCAGGATCCCGATCAGCAGGAAGCCGTTGAGCGCGATGATCAGCGCCGCGACCGCCCAGGCGACCGCGGTGGTGCTCGGGCGGTTCACCAGCTCGCCCATGACGTCGACCCGGCGGGTGAGCAGCACGAGGGGCACGAGCGCGAAGGGGATGCCGAAAGACAGCACCACCTGGCTGAGCACGAGCGCCTGCGTCGGGTCGAAGCCGATCGCCAGCACCACCAGCGCCGGCGCCATCGTGATCGCCCGGCGCAGCAGCAGCGGGATCTGCCGCTGCAGGAATCCCGACATGACCACCTGACCGGCGTAGGTCCCCACGCCGCTCGAGGCAAAGCCGGAGGCGAGCAGCGCGATCGCGAAGGCGAAGGCGACCGGCGCGCCCGCGATGGCGTCGAGCGCGGCGTGCGCGCCCTCGAGGGTGTCGACGCCGGCGACGTCCTCGCCGAAGAACAGCTTGGCCGCCAGCACCAGCATCGACAGGTTGACCAGCCCGGCCAGGCCCATCGCCAGCACGACGTCGAGCCGCTGGGCCTTGAGCAGCGACTGCCGCTCGCGGGCGCCGACCGGCACGATCCGGTCCTGGGTGAGGGCGCTGTGGAGGTAGATGACGTGCGGCATGACGGTCGCGCCGAGGATGCCGGTGGCCAGCAGCACGCTGTCGACCCCGTCGAAGCTCGGCACGAAGCCAGCCGCCACCTCGCGCCCGTCGAGCCCGGTCACCGCGGTGCTGAAGACGAAGCCGAGCGCGATGACCGCCAGCAGCCCGGCGATCGCGAGCTCGAAGGGCCGGTAGCCGCGGCCCTGCAGCCCGAGCAGCGCGAACGCCACCACCGCGGTGAGCACGCCGCCGGTGAGCAGCGGCAGGCCGAAGAGCAGGTTGAGCGCGATGGCACCGCCGATGACCTCGGCCAGGTCGGTCGCCATCGCGACCAGCTCGGCCTGCACCCACAGTCCGCGGGTGACCGGCCGGGGGAAGTGCTCGCGGCACAGCTCCGGCAGGTTGCGCCCGGTCGCCAGGCCGATCTTGCCCGACAGCGACTGGATGAGCATCGCCATGAGGTTGGCCGCGACGATGACCCAGGCCAGCCGGTAGCCGAACTCCGCGCCGGCCGAGACGTTGGTGGCGAAGTTGCCCGGGTCGACGTAGGCGATGGCGGCCACAAAGGCCGGTCCCATCATCAGCGCGCGTCCGCGCAACCGCCCGCGACCGCGGACCGCCTGCAGCTGGGTGGGCGCGGCGGTCACGGCGTCACTGTCCCGCACGACCGGTCGACCGGCCCGTCTCAGGATCAGACACGGCTACTCGACCGGCACGCTGGGCTCGGTCGACCGGTTGGTCCCGGAGATGACGATGGCCAGCCCGGCCAGCAGCAGCACCGCCGCCGGCAGCGCCATGAGCGGCGGCGTCTGGTCGAGGAAGACCGCGGCGATGAGCGTCGCGCCCGGGATCTCCAGCAGCAGCGCCAGGCTCACGACGGTCGCGCTCACGGAGCGCAGGACGTGGTTGAACAGCGAGTGGCCCAGCAGCTGCGCGCCGGCGGTCAGCGCCACCAGCTTGAGCCAGGTCTCCGTGTCGTAGCCGGCCAGCTCCTGCCGCCCGACCACGCAGACGACGAGCAGGACGAGCGCGGTCACCGAGTAGCAGAGCAGCGTGTAGGTCGTCGTCGAGACGCTGCGCCGCACCTCGCTGCCCGCCACCATGTACGCCGCCGCGAACGCCCCGCCGGCCAGCGCGAGCAGGTCGCCCACCAGCGCCCGGCTGCTGACCTGCAGGTCGACGCCGGTGAGCAGCAGCGCGCCGAGGACCGCCACGCCGATGCCGAGCCAGACCCGGCGGCTGACCGGCGCCCCCCGCAGCCCGGAGAGCAGGGCAGCCCAGACCGGCTGCGTCGCGACCAGCGCGGTGGCGCTGGCCACCGTCGTGAACGTCAGCGACGGGATCCAGGTGGCGAAGTGCAGCGCGAGCAGCAGCCCGGCCACGCCGGCCAGCTTGAGCTCGCGCCGGTCCAGCGCGCGCAGCTCGGCGCGGCAGCGCAGCAGGGCCACCGGCAGCAGCACGCCCGACGCCATCGCGTTGCGCCAGAAGGCGATCGCAAGCGCCGGCGCGGCCGTGGCGGCGATGAGCGGGCCGGAGGTGCTCACCGTGGCGAGCGCGATGCACAGCAGCACCGCGTCGGTTCCCTGCGGGCGGCCGTCGCCGGGGACGTCGGCGAGCGTCTTCGCGGGGGCAGTCACCCGTCGAGTCTGCCTGCTGCCCGCCGGGAGTGGCAGGGTGGTCGTCGTGCCGTCGCCCACCCTCGTCGCCGAGGCCACCCGCCGCTCCGGCGCGGTGTGGCTGGGGCGGACCGGCGAGCCGCCCGCGCTGGTCTGGCACCTCTGGCACGACGGCGGCGCCTACGTCGTCGGCGGCGGGCCCGAGCAGGAGCTGCCGGTCGCGGCCGGCGACGCCGCGCTGGTCGTCGTCCGGTCGAAGGCCTCGCAGTCGGGCGTGGTCGTCGCGTGGGACTGCGCGGTCGAGGCCGTCGAGCCGGGGACGCCGGCGTGGGACGAGGTGGTCCCGCTGCTCGCCGTCGAGCGCCTCAACTCCCCCGCCGGGACCGTCGACCGGTGGGCGGCCGAGTGCGTCGTCCTTCGCCTGCGGCCGACCGACTGATCAACCGACGGGTGGCACCCGGATGCGGCCGGCGGCGACGGGGACGACCTCGCCGCTGACCGTCGCGGACGCCGCAGACCCACCCGAGGCGACGACCGCGCAGTCCAGCCGCGACGGGCGGCCCAGCTCCAGCCCCTGGTGCACGACGTACGGCCCGCCGTCGGCGAGCAGGCCGGTCGCGACGAGGTAGACGCCGAGCCCGAGCGCGGCCGAGCCGGTCGCCGGGTCCTCGGCCACGCCGACCCCGCCGGCGAAGACCCGGGC
>JAJAYV010000139.1 GCA_026786045.1 Frankiaceae bacterium
CGATCAAGTCGCAGAACGTCCGGCTGCCGTGGACCGCCGATGACGGCAAGGACTACGTCCTGCACATGATCGACACGCCGGGGCACGTCGACTTCACCTACGAGGTCAGCCGCAGCCTCGCGGCCTGCGAGGGTGCCCTGCTGCTGGTGGACGCCGCCCAGGGCATCGAGGCCCAGACGTTGGCCAACCTCTACCTCGCGCTCGAGAACGACCTGCACATCATCCCGGTGCTGAACAAGATCGACCTGCCGGCGGCGCAGCCCGACAAGTACGCCGAGGAGATCGCCAAGATCATCGGGTGCGAGCCCGACGACGTCCTGCGGATCAGCGCCAAGACCGGCCAGGGCGTCGAGGACGTGCTGAACGCGATCGTGCGCGGCGTGCCGGCGCCCATCGGCGACGTCGACGCACCGGCCCGCGCGATGATCTTCGACTCGGTCTACGACTCCTACCGCGGCGTCATCACCTACGTGCGCGTGTTCGACGGCCAGCTGTCCACCAAGGACAAGGGCCTGATGATGTCGACGCAGAACGCCCACGAGATCCTCGAGGTCGGCGTCGTGAGCCCTGACATGACCCCGACGGACTTCCTGTCGGCCGGCGAGGTCGGCTACGTCATCCCCGGCGTGAAGAACGTCCGCCAGGCCCGCGTCGGCGACACCCTGACCACGGTGAAGAACTCGGCGACCGAGTCGCTCGGCGGCTACCAGGACCCCAAGCCGATGGTGTTCAGCGGCCTCTACCCCCTCGACGGCAGTGAGTACCCGGCGCTGCGCGAGGCCTTGGACAAGCTGCGGCTCAACGACGCGGCGCTGGTCTACGAGCCCGAGACCTCCCTCGCGCTCGGCTTCGGCTTCCGCGTCGGCTTCCTCGGCCTGCTGCACCTCGAGATCGTGCGCGAGCGGCTCGAGCGCGAGGCCGGGCTGGCCCTCATCTCCACCGCTCCCAACGTCGTCTACACCGTGCGGCTCGAGACCGGCGAGGAGGTCGTGGTCACCAACCCCAGCGACTGGCCGGGCGGCAAGATCGCCGAGATCCGCGAGCCGGTCGCCAAGGCGATGGTGCTGCTGCCGAGCGAGTACGTCGGCACCGTGATGGAGCTGTGCCAGGCCCGGCGCGGCGTGCTGCAGGGGATGGACTACCTGTCCGAGGACCGCGTCGAGCTGCGCTACACGCTGCCGATGGGCGAGATCATCTTCGACTTCTTCGACCAGCTGAAGTCCCGCACCAAGGGCTACGCCTCGCTGGACTACGAGCTGGCCGGCGAGCAGGCCTCCGACCTGGTGAAGGTCGACATCCTGCTGCAGGGCGAGCCGGTCGACGCGTTCAGCGCGATCGTGCACAAGGACAAGGCGTACGCCTACGGCACGAACATGACCTCCAAGCTGCGCGAGCTCATCCCGCGGCAGAACTTCGAGGTGCCGATCCAGGCCGCCATCGGCGCGCGCGTGATCGCCCGCGAGAACATCCGCGCGATCCGCAAGGACGTGCTCGCCAAGTGCTACGGCGGTGACATCACCCGCAAGCGCAAGCTGCTGGAGAAGCAGAAGGAGGGCAAGAAGCGGATGAAGATGGTCGGCCGCGTCGAGGTCCCCCAGGAGGCGTTCATCGCCGCGCTGTCCACGGGGCAGGAGACCGCCGGCAAGTCGTGACGACCACCCAGCCCGACACCGCCCCTGCCCCCAACGACCTCGACCGCCTGCTCGGCGCGTCCGTGGAGGCGGCCACCCGGTTGCTCAGCGCGGACGGCGAGTTCTACCCGTTCGCGGTGGCGATGACGGCCGCGGGGGAGGTCGTCAGCCCCGCGGTCGACCCGCCGACCGACCACCCGACCGCGGACGAGGTCGTCGCTCTGCTGCTCGAGGCGCTGCGCGGCTCGCGCGAGACGCTGCGCGCCTGCGCGGTCTGCAGCGACGTGCGCATCCGGTCCGACGCAGGCGAGGAGCGCGACGCGATCCGGATCGAGCTCGAGGCGCCCGGCGCCGACCCGCTCGTCGTCGTGGAGCCGTACGCCGACCAGAAGCTCGAGGAGCCCATGGGCATGGCCGGGGAGCGCCGCGTCTTCACCTGATGCGGCAGGCTGGCCGGGTGGACGACTACACCGACCTCGATGCCTTCCTCGCCCTGCCGCGCACCTCGGGGCTCGCGCTGAGCCCCGACGGCACCCGCCTGGTCACCGTCGTCGCGACGTTGGACGGCAAGGCGACCCGCTGGGTCAGCGCGCTGTGGGAGGTCGACCCGACGGGGGAGCGGCCGGCGCGGCGCCTCACCCGCAGTGCAAAGGGCGAGGGCGGGCCCGTCTTCACCCCCGGCGGAGACGTGCTGTTCACCTCCGCCCGGCCCGACCCTGACTCCGAGCCGGACGACGAGACGCCGACCGCGCTGTGGCTGCTCCCGCTGACCGGCGAGGCGCGGGTCGTCGCGACCCGCCCCGGCGGCATCGGTGGAGTGGTCGTCGCGGCCGACGCCGGCACCGTCGCGGCGCTCTCGGACACGCTGCCCGCGTCCACGGACACGGCCAGCGCCGAGGAGCGGCGCAAGGCGCGCAAGGACAAGAAGGTCGACGCGGTGCTGCACGCGTCCTACCCCGTGCGGTTCTGGGATCACGACCTCGGGGTTGGCCAGACCCGCCTGCTGAGAGGCGATCTCGTTGACGACGAGCGCGTCGAGTGGCGTGACCTGACGCCCAGCCCGGGTCGCGCGCTGCTCGGCGGCGAGGTCGTCCTGACCCCAGACGGGCGCACGGCGGTGTCGACGTGGGGGATCGCCGAGCCGCGCGGCAGCCGGCGCACCGCGCTCGTCGCCGTCGACACCACGACCGGTGATCGCCGGGTCCTGCTCGACGACGGCAGCAGCGAGATCGCCGCGCCCCGGGTCTCGCCGGACGGCAGCCGGGTCGCCGCCATCCTCGAGCGACGCAGCACCCCCGACGAGCCGATCGACGTCCGGCTCGTCGTCCTGCCGCTCGACGGCTCGGCCCCGGCGCGTGAGGTCGCGCCGGACTGGGACCGCTGGGCCGCCGACCCGCGCTGGTCGCCGGACGGGACGGCGCTGCTCGTCACCGCCGACGAGCAGGGCGCGCGGCCGGTCTTCCGCGTGGACGTCGCGACCGGCGAGGTGGTCCGGCTCACCGGCGACGCCGGCCACTACACCGACGTCTGCGTCTCGCCCGACGGCGCGCACGTCTACGCGCTGCGCGACGCGGTCGACGCGGCGCCCGCCCCGGTGCGGCTCGACGC
>JAJAYV010000140.1 GCA_026786045.1 Frankiaceae bacterium
GACTGCGGCTCGGCGTCGTCGACGGCCGGCTCGTCGGACCCGCAGCCGGCGAGCAGGAAGAGCGCCAAGAGCGCCGCGGCACGCCTCATGCCGGGCTGAGCACGAGCACGGGGACCTCCGGGAGGACGGTGCGCACGGGCGCGATCGACGCGCCGACCCCGGGGGTCACGTACAGCCGCTCCTGCGCGAACCAGCCTGCGCTGAAGCGGTTCCCGGTGCGCTCGCTGACGGTGTGCACCCCGCGGCCAAGCACGCGCACCTGCCCGCCGTGGGTGTGGCCGGCGAGTACGAGCTGCACGTGCGGCGGCACGTCGAGCACGACGTCGGGGTTGTGGGTCAGCAGCACGACGGGGGCCCCGGCGGGCACACCGGCCAGCGCGCGCTCGACCGACGGGGTGCGCTCCCAGAGATCGCTGACGCCGGCCACCCACAGCCGGCCGTCCAGCACGGGGACCGCCGACTCCTCCAGCACGGGCAGGCCCGCGGCTGTCAGCGCCCGGCGGACGCGGTGGCCGCCGGCGTACCAGTCGTGGTTGCCCAGGACGCCGACGACGGGGGCGGCCTCGCGCAGGCCGGCCAGGACCTCGGCGACCTGCTCGGGCTGGAGGTGGGTGCCGAGCCAGACGTCGGCGAGGTGGTCGCCGAGCAGGACCACGAGGTCGGGCCGGGCGTCGACGACCTGCTGCACGACCTGGCCCAGCCGCCTCAGCCCGACGGCCGGGGCGCCGGCGTGCAGGTCGCCGACGACGGCGACGCGCAGCCCGTCCAGCTCGGCCGGCCAGCCGGGGACGGCGAGTGGTACGTCGCGGACCAGCAGCCGGCGGGGCTGCACGACGGTGGCGTGCGCGGCCAGGGCGGCCAGGGCGAGCCCGGTCAGCTGGGCGTAGCGGAGCGCGCGCACGGCACGAGGCTAGATCAGCGTGCTCGCCGACCGCACCGCTCAGTCAAGAAGCGCCGACGGCACCAGCCGCACCGGGAACGGCAGCAGCACGTCGGCCGCCTGGTCCGCGACGACGTGCACCACGATCATCGGAAGTTCCCCAGTGGCGGGCTCCTGTGGATCTTCCGAAGACCGCCGGACCCGTACGGGGCTCCGTACGGGCGTGCAGTTCTGGGGTCAGCGGTGCGCGTGGCGCCTCGAGACCGCACGGAGGGCTCCGCACCTGAGGCGCGGCCAGCCGGAACCTGGAGCGGGACCGCGCGGAAGACAGGTCCGGACGTCTTGACCGGACCGCCGAGCAGGATCAGCCTCCGTCCAGGCCCGTCGAAGGGGCGGACCCCGGAGCCCGGGGAGGCACCGTGCCAGCGTTCATCCAGATCATCGAGTGGTCGACGTCGCGCCTCGACGAGGTGATGGAGCTCGGCCGCTCCCGCCGCGACGAGATGGCGGAGGACGGTCCGGTCCGCCTGACCGTCACCGCCGAGCGGGACAAGCCCGGCCGGTTCCTGACGATCGTGGAGTTCCCGTCGTACGAGGCGGCGATGCGGACCTCCCACGACCCCAAGACCGATGAGTTCGCCCGGACGATGGCCGAGCTGTGCGACGGCCCGCCCGTCTTCCACGACCTCGACGTCGTCGACACGATGATCCGTACGACGGGCGGCGAGCAGCGCCAGAAGGTCTGAGCAGCAGCCAGACCGTTAGGCCAGGCCCGTCTTGGCGAACGCGCCGTACGACGGGGCGATGGTCGCGGTCGGGCCGACCTGGCCGGCCACCGCGTCGAGGGTCTTGAGCCCGTCGCCGGTGTTGTAGAGGACGGTCTCGGCGTCGGGGTCGATCTGGCCGCGCTCGAGCAGCTGCTGGAGCGTGGCCACGGTGACGCCGCCGGCGGTCTCGGCGAACAGCCCCTCGGTCGAGGCCAGCAGCCGGATGCCCGCGACGATCTGCTCGTCGGACACGTGGCCCATCGCCCCGCCGGTCCGGCGTACGGCGTCGAGGGCGTACGGCCCGTCGGCCGGGTTCCCGATCGCCAGCGACCGGGCGATGGTCGACGGCTTCACCGGCTTCACGGCGTCCCAGCCGTTCTCGTACGCCGTGGCGATGGGCGAGCAGCCAGTGGCCTGCGCGCCGTAGACCTTCCAGTCCGACGCGTCGACCAGGCCGAGCTTGACCAGCTCGCCGAAGGCTTTGTCGACCTTGGTGAGCAGCGACCCGGACGCCATCGGGATCACGACCTGCGGCGGGATGCGCCAGCCGAGCTGCTCGGCGACCTCGTAGCCGAGCGTCTTGCTGCCCTCTGCGTAGTACGGCCGGACGTTGACGTTGACGAACGCCCAGTCCTCGTTCTCGGCGATCTCGCTGCAGAGCCGGTTGACGTCGTCGTAGGTGCCCTCGACCGCGACGAGCGTCTGGTCGTAGACGGCGGTCTGCACGACCTTGCCCTGCTCGAGGTCGTTCGGGATGAACACGACTGCGCGCAGGCCGGCCTGCGTCGCGTGGGCGGCCACCGAGTTGGCCAGGTTGCCGGTGGAGGCGCAGGACACGGTCGTGTAGCCGAACGAGCGCGCGGCCGACAGCGCGACCGACACGACGCGGTCCTTGAAGGAGTGCGTCGGGTTGGCGCTGTCGTCCTTGACCCACAGCTTCTTCATGCCGAGGGCGGCGGCGAGGTTCTTCGCCTCGCGCAGCGGCGTCATGCCGGCGCCGAGGCTGACCCGGGTGGCCTCGTCCTGACCGGCCGGCAGCAGCCCGGCGTAGCGCCAGATGTTCTGCGGCCCGGCCTCGATCGAGGCGCGCGTGACCAGGCGCAGCTTGTCCTCGTCGTAGCCGATCTCGAGCGGCGCGAAGCACATCTCGCACACGTGGACCGGGGCGAGGGCCACCTCGTGGCCGCACTCGCGGCACATGAGGGCGCGGGCAGGACTGGTGGCGAAGGCGGCGGGGACCTCGATCGTCGTCACGCGTGGATCTCCTCATCTTCCCCGCGCCGGACGTCGGCGCGGGACGGAAGTGGCACCTGGCGCGTTCGCGCTGGTTGCCGGGGCGTCATCGGGCCGTGTCCCTGGTGCCCCTCGGGATGAGCGGTGCTGTGCAGTTGTGGGGCCAAGTGTAGGGCTAGCCTCCGCGAGCGTGACCGCCTCGTTGCTGCTCGCCTCCAACCGGGGCCCGCTGTCGTACGACGAGGACGACCGGGGCGGGCTGGTCGGAAGGCGCGGCGGCGGGGGGCTGGTCTCCGCCGTCGGCGGTGCGTCCGAGGCCGGCCAGGCGCTGTGGGTCTGCGCGGCGCTCACCGACACCGACCGCCGCGCCGCCCGCGAGGCCGTGGGCGGCATGGTCGCCCCCGGGGTGCAGCTGCTCGACATCGACCCGGTGGTGTTCGACCGCGCCTACAACGGCGTCGCCAACTCCACCCTGTGGTTCGTCTCGCACCTGCTCTACGCCACTGCCGAATCGCCGGTCTTCGACGCCCGCAGCCGGCGGGAGTGGCGCGCCTACCAGGAGTACGACGACGCGTTCGCTGCCGCACTGGCCGCCGCGGCGGCGCCCGGCGCGGCCGTGCTCGTGCAGGACTACCACCTGGCGCTCACTCCGCGGCAGCTGCGGGAGCGACGGCCGGACCTGCGCATCGGGCACTTCAGCCACACCCCCTGGGCCCCGCCGGAGTACTTCTGCCTGCTGCCCGACGACGTGGCGCGCGAGGTGCTGCTCGGGATGCTGGGCGCGGACGCCGTCGGCTTCCACTCCCCCCGGTGGGCCGACGCCTTCGCACGCTGCTGCGTCGAGGTGCTCGGCGCGTCGTACGAGGGCGGGGTGCTGCAGCACGAGGGGCGCACGACCCGGGTCGGCGTGCACCCGCTCGGGATCGACGCCGGCGAGCTGCGCGAGCGGGCGGCGCAGGACGACGTGCAGTCGCGGCTGCCCGGGCTGCGCGAGCTGGTCGGCGACCGGCAGCTGCTGCTGCGCATCGACCGCACCGAGCTGTCGAAGAACATCGTGCGCGGGCTCGAGTCCTACCGCGAGCTGCTCCGCACCCGGCCGCAGTGGCGCGGACGGGTGGTGCACCTGGCCTTCGCCTACCCGTCGCGACACGACCTGCCGGACTACCGCGAGTACACCGGCGCGGTGCAGCGGGTCGCCCGCGAGGTCAACGAGGAGTTCGCGACCGAGGGCTGGGTGCCGGTGCACCTGGAGGTCCGCGACGACTACGCGCGCTCGCTGGCGGCCTACGCTCTGGCCGACGTGCTGCTCGTCAACCCGCTGCGCGACGGCATGAACCTCGTCGCCAAGGAGGGGCCGGTGCTGTCCGAGCGCGGGCTGTCCTTGGTGCTGTCGCGGCAGGCCGGCGCCGCCGACGAGCTCGGCGCGTGGTCGCAGCTGGTCAACCCCTTCGACGTCGGACAGACCGCCGAGGCGCTGCACGTCGCCCTGTCGGAGAGCGCCGAAGTGCGCTCGGCGCGGACGGTGTCGCTCGCGGCGGCCGCCACCGCCCTGCCGCCGGCCGCCTGGCTCGCGGCGCAGCTCGCCGCCCTGCCTTAGGTCGGGCCGTACGCTCCGCGGCGTGCTGACCCTCACCGCGGTGCTGCGCGGCTCGGCCCGGTACGACCGGCACGGCATCGTGCGGCTGCCGCTGCAGGCGCTGTCGGGCCTCGGCGTGCAGGACGGCGGTGTGGTGCTGCTGCAGGGACGGCGCACCACCGGCGCCGTCGCGGTCATCGCGCCGCTGGACTGCCCGCCCGGCAGCGTGCTCTGCGACGAGCTGGTGCTGTCCAACCTCGGCCTGAGGGACAGCGACACCGTCGTGGTCGAGCCGCACCCGCGCGTCGAGGCCGCCCGGATCACCGTCACCGGGCCCGACGAGGTGTCGCGCACGGTCGACCCCGGCGTGCTGCGCACCGCGCTGCTCGGCAAGGTCGTCACGACCGGCGACCAGGTGTCGCTGCGCCCGAGCGACCTGGCGCCGCCGCAGGACTTCACCCGGCTGCGCGCGAGTCTGACCGCCTGGCTGGGCGCGGGCTGGACCTCGCAGATCCTGCACGTCACCGACGTCGAGCCGGCCGGCCCGTCGATGGTCACGATGGGCTCGGTCGTCGGCTGGCAGGGCGGCACGACGACGACCGGTCTGCCCACCCCGGCGCCGGCGCCCGCCCCGCCGCTCTCGGCCCACCGCGGTCCGAAGGGTCCGGCCGACCTGCCCGGTCTGGAGAGCCAGGCCGCGGCGCTCAAGGAGTGGCTGGACCTCGGCTTCCACCACCGCGACCTGCTCGCCAAGCTCGGCGCCTCCCCCGGCATGGGCGTGCTCGTCACCGGTGCGAGTGGCTCGGGCAAGGCCTCGCTCGTCGCGGCGGTCACTCAGGAGGTCGGCGCCCGGCTGGTGCAGGTGTGGGCGCCGTCTCTCGCCGCGACCGAGCCCACCGAGGCGGCCCGGTCGCTCGTCGACCTGCTCGCCCGGGCCACCCGCGAGTCGCCGGCCGTCGTGCTCGTCGTGGACGTCGAGGCGATCGCACCGCGCGACGGCGTCGGACCGGTGCTGCCGGTCTTCCTGCAGGCGGTGCGCGATACCGTCCGCGACGGCCGGGCCGCCGTCGTGTGCACCACCGCCCACCCGGAGAAGGTGTCGCCCGAGCTGCGCGCCCCCGGCACGCTCGACCACGAGCTCGCGATCCCGCTGCCCGACCGGCCCCAGCGGGTTCGGCTGCTCGAGGTGGCCACCCACAGCGTCCCGCTCGACGAGGACGTCGCGCTCGACGACGTCGCCGGTCGTACGCCCGGGTTCGTCGCCGCCGACGTGCTCGCGCTGGTCCGTGAGGCCGGGCTGCGGGCGGCCGCCCGGCAGCGCGGCTCCGACGCGCCCACGCTGACGGCGGCGGACTTCGACGCCGCGCTCGAGGTCGTGCGGGCTACCTCGATGGAGGGCTCGCAGCTCGACCTCGGCACGCTCACCCTCGACGACGTCGGCGACATGGTCGAGGTGAAGGCTGCGCTGACCGAGGCGGTCCTGTGGCCGCTGAACTACCCCGACACCTTTGCCCGGCTCGGCGTCGAGCCGCCGCGCGGGATGCTGCTCTACGGCCCGCCCGGTTGCGGGAAGACCTTCCTGGTCAGGGCGATTGCCGGCTCGGGCCAGGCCAACGTCTTGTCCGTCAAGGGCGCCGAGCTGCTGAGCAAGTGGGTCGGCGAGTCCGAGCGGGCGGTGCGCGAGCTGTTCCGCCGGGCCCGCGAGTCGGCTCCCTCGATCGTCTTCCTCGACGAGGTCGACGCGCTCGCCCCGGTCCGCGGCCAGTCGACCGACGGGGGCACCACCGACCGCGTCGTCGCCTCGCTGCTCACCGAGCTCGACGGGGTGGAGTCGCTGCGCGACGTCGTCGTCATCGGCGCGCCCAACCGGCCCGACCTCGTCGACCCCGCGATGCTCCGCCCCGGCCGGCTCGAGCGGCTGGTCTACGCGCCGCCGCCGGACGCCGAGGCCCGCGCGCTCATCCTCACCGCAGCAGCCAAGACGGTGCCGCTTGCGCCCGACGTCGACCTGGTCGAGGTAGGGCAGCGCACCGACGGCTACAGCGCCGCCGACTGCGCGGCGCTGATCCGCGAGGCGGCACTCACCGCCATGCGCGAGTCGATGTCGGCGACGTCGGTCACGGCCGCGCACGTCGAGGCCGCTCTGGCGGCCGTGCGCCCGTCGCTGGACCCGGCGCAGGTCGCCGCGCTCGCCGGC
>JAJAYV010000141.1 GCA_026786045.1 Frankiaceae bacterium
CGGCCTTCGCCGCCGGCACCCTCGTTGTGACCGCACCGACGAAGGTGGACGCCATCGGCGCTGCAATCCTGCAGAACGCGCTTGCGGACCTGCCGGCGGACGGCAGCTGGCTGTCCAAGCAGCAGGCGGGCGCACTGCTCGCCCACGTCGGCATCGACCTGTGGCCGTCGGAGCTGGGCGGCGACTGCGACGCGGCGCGGGCTGCCGCGGACCGGATGGGCTGGCCGGTCGTGCTCAAGGCCGCCGACGAGCGCTGGCGCAACCGGCTCGACGTCGGCGCCGTGCGCCTGGGGCTGGCCGACGCCGACGACCTGCGCGCCGCGTGGGCCGACGTGCGATCGGTGGCGGGCGAGGGCTCGGCCTTCGTGCAGCCGATGGCCGAGCCGGGCGTCTCCACGGTGGTGCGGCTGGTGCAGGACCCGTCCGCAGGGCCCCTGCTGTCGCTGCGCCTGGGCGGGGTGGCGGTCGACCTGCTGGTCGACCCGGTCAGCCGCACGCTGCCGCTGACCGACCGCGACGCGGCCGACCTGGTGCGCGCGATCCGCGGCTTCTCGCTGCTCACCGGCGGCGCCTCCGGGGTGCCCTCCGACGTCGACGCGCTCGAGGAGCTGCTGCACCGCGTCGCCCGCGTCGGGGAGGACCTGCCCGAGGTGGCCGAGCTGGTCCTGGACCCCGTCCTCGTCCAGCGCTCCGGCGTCGTGCCCCTGCACGCCGGCGTGCGCCTGCTGCCGCCCGGCAGCGATCCAGAACGCGGCCCACGCCGCCTGGGCGCCTCGTACGCCGTCTTGTAGCCGTCGCGGTTCGGCGGCCGGAACCGTTGCCGAGCAGTGTGATTGACAGCACGCACAGCTGACGCGAATAGTGCGGCCCTGACCCCGGCCACCACGACCTTGGAGGCTCCATGACCGAGTCCGCGCCCGACGCTCCCTACCTCGGCGACCTGCTCGCCGACGCACCCAGCAACTGGGGCAAGTGGGGTCCGGACGACGAGGTCGGCGCCCTGAACTACCTGGGCACGGAGGAGGTCGTGGCGGCGGCGCGCCTGGTGACCAGCGGCAAGACCTTCACCCTGCAGCGCCTGATCGGCGACCCCAAGGGCGACCCGGTCTGGCCGGGCCGCACGCCGGCCGAGCGCACCCAGGTCCTGGACGAGGGGGACTGGGACGAGGGTGGCAAGGGACCGGCCTACCCCGGTGGTCTGCACTACGCCGACGACAAGATCGACGCCTACCTGCAGGGCTCGACGCAGTACGACGCCCTCGGCCACGTCTGGTACGGCGGGCAGATCTGGAACGGCTACGACGCGCGCACGACGATCGGCGGTCTGGACAAGGCCAGCGTCGAGCCGATCGCGCAGCGCGGCGTCGTCGGCCGCGGCGTCCTGCTCGACATGGCCCGCTTCCGCGGCAAGAAGACGCTCGAGGCGGCCGAGACGTTCACGCACGAGGACCTGCTGGCCTGCGCCGAGGCGCAGGGCGTGTCGATCCAGAAGCGCGACATCCTCATCATCCGGACCAACTTCATCCAGCTCTTCTTCGACCTCGGCGAGAAGTTCTACGAGGGCTTCTGCGAGCCGGGCCTGGTCTACAGCCCCGAGCTCGTGCAGTGGTTCGCCGACATGGAGATCCCCAACCTGGTCACCGACACGATCGCCAACGAGGTCACCTTCGACCCGAACAACGGCGTCGCCCTGGTGCTGCACAACGCGCTCATGCGCAATCTCGGCGTGACGCTCACCGAGATCGCCGACCTGGAGAAGCTGGCCGACGACTGCGCAGAGGACGGCCAGTACGCGTTCCTGTACGTCGCGGCGCCGCTGAAGGTCGCGAAGGGCAGCGGCTCCCCGGTCAACCCCGTCGTCATCAAGTAGGCCATGAGCGACTACGACCAGCGCCCCTGGCTGGCCCTGTACGGGGACCAGCCGGCGGACTACGTCCTCGAGCACACCGACGCCCTGGCGATGTTCCGTGCCGGCGTCGCGGCCGACCCGACCGCCGATGCCCTGCGCTACTTCGACGGCAGCCTGAGCCGGCAGGAGCTCGACGAGCAGAGCGACGCGCTGGCCAGCGCGCTGCTGGCCCGCGGCTTCACCGCCGGTGACCGGCTGGCTGTCTACCTGCAGAACGTCCCGCAGTTCGTCATCGCGATGGTCGCCACCTGGAAGGCCGGCGGGGTGATGGTGTCCATCAACCCGATGAGCCGCACCCGCGAGCTGACCTACCTGCTCAAGGACTCGGGCGCCAAGGTCCTGGTGGCCCTCGAGTCGCTGCACGACGAGGTGGCCCGGGACGTTGTCCCGGACACCGCGGTCGAGCTGGTCCTGACCACGAGCGAGCTCGAGCACCAGACCCGTCACGACCCGAGGCTCTTCGCCGGCGCGACTCGCCAGCGGCACGCGGGCACGACCGACCTGTCCGAGCTGATCGCTGAGCACCGCGGGCAGGTACCACCGCCGGTCTCGCCGGCACCGGACGACGTCGCGTTCCTGACCTACACCTCCGGCACCACCGGCGTGCCCAAGGGCGCCATGAACACCCACCGCAACGTGGTCTTCACCGCGCAGGTCTACCGGGACTGGGTGCGGGTCCGCCCCGGCAGCGTCATCTTCGGCGTTGCGCCGCTGTTCCACATCACCGGGTTGATCGGTCACGTCGCCGTCAGCCTGCTCGCCCCCGCGACGCTCGTCCTGGCCTACCGCTTCGAGCCGCAGGTCGTGCTGGACGCGCTGCTGGAGCACCGGCCGACCTTCACCATCGGGGCGATCACGGCCTTCAGCGCGCTGCTGAACGCGCCGGAGTGCACGCGCGACCACTTCTCCTCGTTCGAGTCGATCTACTCCGGCGGGGCTGCCATCTCGCCCACGGCCGAACAGGCGTTCCGCGACGCCACGGGCAAGCAGGTGCACAACGCCTACGGCCTGACCGAGACCACCTCGCCGATGACGGTGACGCCGTTCGGCTCGCCGTCCCCGGTCGACCCGACCTCGGGCGCCCTCTCGGTGGGGGTCCCGGCGCCGAGCACGATCGTGCGGATCGTCGGCGACGACGGCCAGGACGTGCCGCTGGGCGAGGTCGGCGAGATCGTCGCCGAAGGTCCGCAGGTGGTCGCCGGCTACTGGGGCAAGCCCGAGGAGACCGCGGCCAACCTGCCCGGCGGGGCGCTGCGCAGCGGGGACGTCGGCTTCATGAACCCCGACGGCTGGGTGTTCATCGTCGACCGCAAGAAGGACATGATCAACGCCTCCGGCTACAAGGTCTGGCCGCGTGAGGTCGAGGACGTGCTGGCCGAGCACCCCGCGGTGCGCGAGTCGGCGGTCGTCGGTGTCCCCGACGAGAAGCGGGGCGAGACGGTCAAGGCCTTCGTGTCGCTCAAGCCCGGTGCCGACGTGACCCCGGACGAGCTCATCGCCCACTGCAAGGACAGGATGGCGGCCTACAAGTACCCCCGGCTCGTCGTCCTGATCAACGAGCTCCCCAAGACGGTGACGGGCAAGATCCTGCGCCGCGAGCTGCGCGACACCTGACCGGAGGCTCCGCATGCACGAGAACGCCCCGCCCGAGACCGAGACCGTCTTCACCTACGGCGCGCCCCAGCTGAAGTTCGGGCCCGGCTCGGCGGACGAGATCGGCTTCGACCTGGCCCAGCTCGGTGCCCGCCGGGTGCTGGTGGTGACCGACCGGGGCGTGGCCGCGACCGGGTGGCCCGCCCGGATCGCCGACGCCATGTCCGGCTTCGGCGTCGAGGCCGTCGTGTACGACGGGGTGCACGTGGAGCCGACCGACGTCAGCCTGCAGGAGGCGATCGAGGCCGCCCGCGAGAGCGGTCCGTGGGACGCCTTCGTCGCGGTGGGCGGCGGGTCGGCCATCGACACCGCCAAGGCCATCAACCTGCTCACCACCAACCCCGGCGAGCTGATGGACTACATCAACAAGCCGGTCGGCGCAGGACAACCACCGACGGCCCCGCTCAAGCCGCTGGTCGCCGTCCCGACCACGACGGGCACGGGCTCGGAGAGCACGACGATCTGCGTGCTGGACGTGCTGCACCTGAAGGTCAAGACCGGGATCAGCCACCCGCGGCTGCGGCCGACGATCGCGGTCGTTGACCCACGGCTTGCTCGCAGCCAGCCGCCGATGGTCACCGCCGCCTCCGGCATGGACATCCTGTGCCACGCGCTGGAGAGCTGGACGGCCAAGCCGTACACCGCCTTCGCCCGCAAGACCGCGGACCAGCGCGTGCCGTACTGCGGCGCCAACCCGGTCGCCGACATGTGGTCGGAGAAGGCGATGACGCTGCTGGCGACCTCCTTCCGCACCGCCGTGCGCGACGGTGACGACCAGGACGCACGGATGGACATGGCGATGGCGGCGACCTTCGCCGGGATGGGCTTCGGCAACGCCGGCGTGCACATCCCGCACGCCAACGCCTACCCGATCGCCGGGCGCGTCAGGGACTACCGGCCGCCGGGCTACCCGCAGGACGAGCCGATGGTGCCGCACGGCATGTCGGTGTCGCTGACGGCGCCCGAGGCCTTCCGCTTCACCTTCTCGGCCTCGCCGGAGCGGCACCTGCGGGCCGCCGAGCTGCTCGCCCCCGGCGTCGAGCGGCCGGACGACCCGGCCGAGCACCTGCCGGCTGCGCTGGTCGCGCTGATGCGCGACATCGGGATCCCCAACGGCATCGGGGGAGTGGGCTACGGAGCTGCTGACATCGGGAATCTCGTCGAGGGGACGATGAAGCAGCAGCGCATCCTCGCCGTGTCCCCGCGCGACGTGACTCCCGAGGACGTGGAGGGGATCTTCCAGCGCTCGATCGAGATCTGGTAGGTGAGACCGGGGGGTCGGCCCGAGAGCAGGTGGAGGACAGGCGCGGCAGCGCCCCTGACCGCCCTGCGCCGCACCGTCCGGGATCCGCCGGTGCGCCGGCTCCAACTGGCCTGGGCCCTGGGCATCGTCGCCTCGTGGATGGTGACCGTCGCGCTCGCCGTCGTGGCGTACGACGCCGGCGGCACGCCGGCGGTGGCACTGGCGGTGCTGGCGCGCACCCTGCCCGGGCTGCTCGCCGGACCGCTCCTAGGGGCCCTGATCAGCCGGACGTCGCCGTCGAGCTGCCTGAGCGGTGCCGCCGCTGTCGCCGCTCTGGGCAGCGCCGGCGCGGCTCTCGCCGGGAGCTCCTTGGTCGCCGTGGTCCTGCTGGTGACGATGGTGGCGCTGGCCACGATGGTCTTCCGCGCGGCGCAGGCGGCGGTGCTGCCCGAGCTCGTGGACGACCCCGGCGAGCTCACCGCCGCGAACGTGCTGACCACTGCCGTGGAGGCGGTGGGGGTGTTCGCCGGGCCTGCGCTGGCCGGGCTGCTGCTCGCGCTCTCCGGGCCCGCGGCGGCGTTCGCCACGGCCGCCGGACTGTTCGCCGCGGCGACGCTGCTGCTCGTGCGCCGACCGGCCCGCCGCCGCCGGGCTCCGCGC
>JAJAYV010000142.1 GCA_026786045.1 Frankiaceae bacterium
ACGGCCGGCAGGTGGACCTGGTGCTCTTCGGCCTGGCGACCGCGCGCGGGCGGGGGTAGACCAGGCGGGCCCTCTCGACGAGCGCCTTCATGATCGCCAGAAGCCCTGGTCTCGTCAGCCGGGCCGGCCGCGGCTGTGTGCCTCGATGACCGCACTCCCGCCCAGCAGCGCGTCAGGGACGTCGCGCCACCATGCGGACGGGGGCGCGCCAGCCGTCCGGCTCCGTCTCGGCGTCCACGACGTCCAGCCCTGCGTCACGAGCCGCGGTGACGAGCGCGTCGGCGGTCCGGGTGAAGAAGATCCGCTCGCGCTCCGGCGCGTACGCCACCGGCTCGCGACCACCGCCGGCGGAGGCCGTCACCAGCACCGCCGTCCCGCCCGGGCGGAGCACCCGGTGCAGCTCCCGCAGCGCCGTGCCGAGGTCGCCGTCGGGCACGTGCAGCAGCGCGTAGGACGACCAGGCGCCGTCGACGCTGCGGTCCTGCAGCGGCAGCGCCCGCAGGTCCCCGACCACGAACGCACCGCCGGCGCGCCTCGCGCCTGCGCGCAGCATCGCCGGGCTGAGGTCGACGCCGACGGCGCAGAAGCCGCGGCGTCGCAACTCCTGCACGTCTTGGCCGGGGCCGCAGCCGAGGTCCACGACCCGGCCTGCAGGCACCACCGCGCCGCACAGCCGTTCCATCGCCTCGACCAGGACCGGCGACGGCGGCAACATCCGCGCGGCGTAGAGCGCCGCGATGGCCTCGTACGTCGCCCGGTTGAGGGCATCGGCGTCCAGGCCGGTCAGACCTTCTCGGGGTAGAGCGAGTAGGTCGGGAAGTTTCCGTAGACCTGGCCGTCGCCCTCTGTGACGGCCTGGACGAGGAGGTCGCCGCCGACGAAGGCGCCCTTCCAGGACGCGCCCTTTCCGCCGAAGACCTCCTCGCGGTCGCCGCGGCTGCGCGGCTTGTTGATGCCGACCTTGAAGCTCTGCAGCTCCTCGGCGATCCGCGCGCCGAAGTCGGCGTCGTCGGTCGCGACGGAGGCGACCAGGCAGCCGTTGGAGGCGTTCATCGCGGCGAGCAGCTCGGCCTCGCTGTCGACCAGCACGATCGAGTCGAGCGGGCCGAAGGGCTCGGCGTGCCGCAGCGACCACGACGGCGGCGGCTCCAGCACACAGGCCGGCGCGACGTAGGCGCTGGTGTCCTGGCCCTCGAGGAAGCGACCGGAGGCCAGCGATCCGCGGTAGAGCGGGATGCCGTTGCCGGCGACGGCGGCGTCGTAGTGCTCGCGCAGCTCGGCGGCCTTGGTGGCGTGGATGACCGGGCCGAAGTTGAGGACCGGCAGCTCGTCGTCGGCGCCCTCGACGGCGAGCGGGTGGCCGAACTGCAGGCTCTTGACGACCGGCAGGTACATCTCCAGGAACTCCGGCAGCAGCTCGCGCTGCACGGCGTAGCGCGGGTAGGCGGTGCAGCGCTGCTTGGCGTAGTCGAAGCCCTTCTTCAGGTGCGCGGCCAGCGACTCCCAGTCGGAGTAGTCCCAGACGCCCCAGACGTTCAGGCCCTCCTGCTCGAGCAGGTGCCGCTTGCCGGTGTCGGCCAGCGTCGTGGCGGCCTTGCGGCCGTTCGCGCGGCCGCCGACGAAGGCCAACGCGCCGATCTCGGGGCTGCTGATCAGCGCGTCGCCGAGCGCCGCGCCGACGCCGGACAGCAGCGTCACCGGGAGGCCGGCTCGCTTCATGAACGCGTGCGCCAGCGTGAGGGTGTGGAAGCCGCCCTGCGAGGGGGTCTTCGCGACCACGCCGTTGCCGGCCAGGCACTGCACCAGCTCGGCGTGGACCTGCACCGACATCGGGTAGTTCCACGACGCGATGTTGCTCACCGGACCCGGCAGCGGACGGCGGCCCTGCAGCTGCCGCTCGATCTGTCCGAGGTACCAGTCGACGCCGTCCAGCGCGCGGTCCACGTCGTCGCACGCGAGCTTCCACGGCTTGCCGATCTCCCACACCAGCAGCAGCGCCAGGGTGTCGCGGTGCTGGCGCATCTCGGCGACGGCGGCGGCGACCCGGCGCTTGCGCTCGTCGAGGTCCACCTGACCCCAAGCCTTGTGCTCGACGGCGGCCTGCTGCACCGCCTGCACCGCCTCGTCGTGGCTGATCCGCGGCGGGCCCTGGATCGCCGAGCCGTCCACCGGCGTCACGTGCTCACCCGGCTCGCCGGCGCGGGTCCACTGCCCGCCGGACAGGTTGAGGATCCGGTCGGCGTCGAAGGCCTCCGGGGCGGCCGCGCGGGCTCGCGCGTAGACCTCGTCCCACGTCGTCCCCGGCTTGATCTGCAGCGTCACGGTTGAACCTCTCTCGTCGTACGGCTGGCGGCAGCATGGCCTGCAACGCGCGCGGATGACCAATCCGCGTCCCACGAGGTGGGACGCGGCATCTCATGTTCAGCGTCTCAGAACAGCACGCTCGTGAAGGCGCCGACCTCGGTGAAGCCGACGCGCAGGTAGGCCCGTCGCGCGGCCTCGTTGTAGTCGTTGACGTAGAGGCAGACGACGGGCGCAATGTCGCGCTGCGCGAGCTCGGCGACGGCAGCGGTGCCGCCCACGGACAGTCCGCGCCCGCGCTGCTCCGGCGCGATCCACACGCCCTGCACCTGGCAGACCGCCCGGGTGGCCGCGCCGACCTCGGCCTTGAACTGAACCCGGCCGCGCTCGATGCGGGCGTAGGCCCGGCCCTGCGCGATGAGCTCCTGCACCCGGGCGCGGTAGAGCGCTCCCCCGTCACCCACGGCCGGCGAGACGCCGATCTCCTCGGTGAACATCGCGACGCAGGCCGGCAGCAGTATCTCGAGCTCGTCCGGGCGGACCCGCCGCACGCCCGGGTCGGCCTGCACGGCGGGCGGTCCGGACAGCGCCATGAGCGGCTGGTGGGCACGCACCTCGCGAGCCCGCCCCCAGCTCGGCTCGAGCGCTCGCCACAGCGGAAGCACCGTGTCGGCGGCGCCGACGATCGACGAGCAGCGGCGGCCCTGCCGCCGGGCGCGGTCGGCGAAGCCGCGCACCGCCTCGGGGCCGGCCTGCACCGGCACGAGATTGGCGCCGGAGTAGCAGAGCGACTCGAGCCGCCCGCGGTCGCCGTAGCCCCACACCTCGGCGCCGAGCCGGGACGGCGACAACCCGGCCGTCTCAATGCGGGCGGCGACGAACACGTCGGCGACCGGGTCGCGGTCGAGCAGGGCCATGACCTCGTCAAGGTCGCGGCCGTCCAGCACGCGGGTGCCCGAGGTCGTCCTCAGCACAGCCGGTCTCCCACCTGTCGAGCCTAGACCGACGGGCCGGTCCGGGCCTCAGCTGGTCGCGACCGCCGGCACGCCGCTGGGTCCGTCGTAGGACTCCGCGATCCGCAGGGCCTCCTCGATGAGGGTCTCCACGATCTGGCTCTCGGGGACGGTCTTGATGACCTCGCCCTTGACGAAGATCTGCCCCTTGCCGTTGCCGGAGGCGACGCCCAGGTCGGCCTCGCGGGCCTCCCCGGGACCGTTGACGACACAGCCCATGACCGCGACGCGCAGCGGGATGGTGAGCCCCTCGAGCCCGGCGGTCACCTGCTCGGCGAGGGTGTAGACGTCGACCTGCGCGCGCCCGCAGGACGGGCAGGACACGATCTCCAGGCCTCGCTGCTTGAGGTTCAGCGACTCCAGGATCGCCAGGCCCACCTTGACCTCCTCGACCGGCGGGGCCGACAACGAGACGCGGATCGTGTCGCCGATGCCGTCGGCGAGCAGCGCCCCGAAGGCGACCGCCGACTTGATCGTGCCCTGGAAGGCCGGGCCGGCCTCGGTGACGCCCAGGTGCAGCGGGTAGTCGCACTGCTGACTGAGCAGCCGGTAGGCCTGCACCATCACGACCGGGTCGTTGTGCTTGACCGAGATCTTGATGTCGCGGAAGTCGTGCTCCTCGAACAGCGAGCACTCCCACAGCGCCGACTCCACCAGCGCCTCGGGCGTCGCCTTGCCGTACTTGGCCATGATCCGCTTGTCGAGGCTGCCGGCGTTGACGCCGATGCGGATCGGGGTGCCGGTCTCGCGGGCGGCCCGGGCCACCTCGCCGACCTTGCCGTCGAACTCGCGGATGTTGCCCGGATTGACGCGCACCGCGGCGCAGCCGGCGTCGAGCGCGGCGAAGATGTACTTGCTCTGGAAGTGGATGTCGGCGATGACCGGCAGTTGCGACTTCTTGACGATCGTCGCCAGCGCCTCGGCGTCGACCGGGTCGGGGACGGCGACGCGGACGATCTGGCAGCCGGTGGCGGTCAGCTCAGCGATCTGCTGCAGCGTGCCGTCGATGTCAGCGGTGACGGTCGTGGTCATCGACTGCACGCTGATCGGCGCGCCGCCGCCCACGAGGACGCCGCCGACGTCGAGCTGGCGGGTGAGGCGCCGCTCGGCCAGGCGGGCGGGCGGCAGCTCGGGCATGCCGAGGGAGACAGACACGGGGTCCTTACGGCTCGAGGCGGATCGGGTTGACGATGTCGGCGCCCAGCAGGAACACCGTGAAGCCGGCGAAGAAGACGACGACGGCGTACGTGATGGGCAGCAGCTTGGTGAGGTCGACGCGGCGCAGCGGCCCGGCGTAGCCGAACAGCCGCTTGACCTTGTCGCGGGCCTGCTCGTAGAGCAGCACCGCGATGTGCCCACCGTCCAGCGGCAGCAGGGGCAGCAGGTTGAACACGCCGACGAAGAAGTTCAGGCCGGCGATCAGGCCGAGGAAGCCGAGGACCTTGAAGGCGAGCGTCTCGTCGCTGGCCAGCACCTCGCCGCTGATCCGGCCGGCGCCGACGACGCCGACGAAGCCCTGCGGGTCGCGTTCGGGGCCGTAGACCTGGGTGATGGTCGGGATCTTCTCGGAGAAGGTCGTCCAGATGCCGGTGACGATGCTGCCCATCGTGTCGACGCTGTGGCCGACCGCCTCGACGGGGTTCAGCGACTCGGTGCCCTGGCGGAACTCCATCTGCACGCCGATTGCGCCGACCCGCTCGGTCGGGAAGACCGGCTCGCCGTCCGCCAGGACGACCTCGCCGTCGCGCTCGAGCGGCTCGAGGGCCGGCCGGTCGACGGCGGCCGGGGTGAGCGCGAGGTCCTGCCGCGCGCCGTCGCGGTCGACGGTGACGAGGAGCTCGTCGCCGGGGGCGGCGCGCACGGTGCGGATGAACTCGAGGACGCCGCCCACGGGCGCGCCATTGACGGCCAGCACCGTGTCGCCGGCCTGCAGCCCGGCGGCCTGGGCCGGGCTGGGAATCGCGCCGGGGTCCTCGCAGGTCGCCTCGACCGACGCCGGCACGCACGCGCTGATCACGCCCAGACCCGGCTCCTTCTCGACGGCCTTGCCGATGAACAGCGAGCTCAGCAGGATCAGGACGACCGCGATGATGAAGTGCACGGTCGAGCCGGCCGCGAGCACGACGACGCGCTGGCGGGCCGGCTGCTTCCAGAAGGCGCGGTCCTCGTCGCCGGGGTCGACCTCGTCCAGCGAGGTCATGCCGACGATCTTGACGAAGCCGCCGGCGGGGATGGCCTTGAAGCCCCACTCGGTCTCGCCGCGCTGCCGCGACCAGATCGTCGGCCCGAAGCCGACGAAGAACTGCGTGGCCTTCATGCCGTAGCGGCGGGCGGTCCAGAAGTGGCCGCCCTCGTGCAGGGACACCGAGATCAGCAGGGCGAGCACGAAGCCGACGAAGCCAAGGGCGTAGATGCCGTTACCGGTGGCGACGGCCCAGGCGAGCACCGCGGCCAGCGCCAGCGGGATGCCGATGAGCAGGCGCTTGGACGGCGGCCGCTCCGGGGCGGCGTCGCCGCCCGTCGCCGGGCGGCTCGCGACCAGGTTGGTCATGCTGTGTCTCCCTTCGTGGCGCCGGCGACCAGCTCGCGGGCACGGGTGCGCGCCCACTCCTCAGACTCCAACACGTCGGCAAGGGTTGCGCGTTCCCTGAAGGGGTTCTCGGCCACGACCTCGGCGACGGTGTCGACGATCGCGAGGAAGGCGAGCCGACCCTCGACGAACGCCTCGACGCAGGCCTCGTTGGCGGCGTTGAGCACCGCGGGGCTGGTCCCGCCCTGTCGGCCCGCCTCCTTGGACAGCGCCACGGCCGGGAACGCCGTCTCGTCCAGCGGCTCGAACTCCCACGTGCTCGCCGTCCGCCAGTCCAGGCCGTACGACGGGCGCGCCAGGCGCTCGGGCCAGCCCAGGGCCAGGCCGATGGGCAGCCGCATGTCCGGTGGGCTGGCCTGCGCGAGGGTCGAGCCGTCGACGAACTCCACCATCGAGTGCACGATCGACTGCGGGTGCACGACCACATCGATCTCGTCGTAGGGCGTCGCGAACAGCAGGTGGGCCTCGATGACCTCCAGGCCCTTGTTGACCAGCGTCGCGGAGTTGACGGTGATGACCGGACCCATGTCCCAGGTGGGGTGCGCGGCTGCCTGCTCGGGCGTGACCTCGGCGAGCTCGGCGCGGCTGCGGCCGCGGAACGGCCCGCCGCTGGCGGTGAGCACCAGCCGTCGCACCTCGTCAGCGCGGCCGCCGCGTAGGCACTGAGCGAGGGCGCTGTGCTCGGAGTCGACCGGGACGACCTGGCTCATGTACGGCGCGAGCAGTTCGCCGCCGGCGACCAGCGACTCCTTGTTGGCCAGCGCGAGGGTGCGCCCCGCCTGCAGCGCGGCCAGCGTCGGCGCGAGGCCGACCGAACCGGTCATGCCGTTCAACACCACGTCGCACGGCCAGGCGGCCAGCTCGGTCATGGCGTCGGGGCCGGCCAGGATCTTCGGGACCGAGAAGTCGCCCGTGCTGTAACCGCGCGCCTGCGCCTGGGCGTAGAAGGCCAGCTGCAGGTCCTGCGCGACGGTGGCCTGCGCGACGGCGACGACGTCGACGCCGAGCTCGAGCGCCTGCGCGGCGAGCAGGTCGACCCGCCCGCCGCCGGCGCCGAGGCCGACAACGCGGAAGCGGTTGGGGTTGGCGCGCACGACGTCGACGGCCTGGGTGCCGATCGAGCCGGTGGCGCCGAGCAGCACGACCTCGCGGGCGTTCATGCGGGGTCCCCGGCGCGTCGTGAGCGCCAGCGAGGGACGTGCTGGGGTGCTCTCACGCCCCCATCCTCCCAGGTCGGGCCGCCGGGCGCCGCCCTCCGGCGTGCGCGACGATGGATCGATGGCAGTCGGAGCGCTCAGGCGCGTCAAGGGGCGGGTCCGGCGCAGGCCGCTCCTGCTCGGCGTGCTCGCCATCGGCGTCGTCGGTGGCCTCGTGATCTTCGCGCTGGGAGCCCGCCCCGACGCGAGCAGCAGCGTGCCGGTGGGGCTGGCGGACGCCTACGTCGGCACGACCTACGCCTTTGACGGCACGCTGTGCCTGGGCTCACCGCGGGTGTCGGCGAAGGTGCTGTCGCTCGAGGTCGAGCAGGCGCCGGGGACCAGGACCGAGGTGCGTCGGCTCGCGGAGGGGACCCGGGTCGTGCTGGGCTTCCCGGTCGAAGGCAACGACGGGTTGGACCCGGTCGGCGCCCGGGTGCCGGCCGGTGAGGACGACTGCACCTTTCGGGTGCTCGTCACGCCGACCGAGCAAGGCCCGGTCCAGGCCGGCACGGTACGGGTGGAGCTGGGCTACGGGCCGTTCGGGCTCTTGCGGCGGACGGCCTCCGTGCAGCCGAACGTCACGCTGGACGTGACGGGCAGCGGGACAGATCCGCGCACCGATCTCGACTGAGCGTCACCCCAGTGCCGGACACCAGACCCGTCTGACGAGCTGCTGCGGCACGTCGTTGCCCACGAGCTCGGGCAGCCTTCTAAGCGTTGGCCCGGGTGCTGCGGCCCGAGCCCCGCTCGTGGGAGCGCACCCCGCGGCACGTGCTCGCCGGGACCGCGACCTCGTACGCCGCGCCGGTCGTCGCCGCCCTTGCCGCGGGATCGTCCCTGGCGACCGATGCCATCGTCATCCCCTTCGGCTCGGTCGCCTTCCTGCTTGGCTGCACCACCGTCGTCTGGGGTCTGATCGCCCTCACCGTGCGCCTCGCGCAGCGCTAGGCCTCGGCCGCGGACAGCTGGCCGCAGGCGCCGGCGATCTCGCGACCGCGGGTCTCGCGCACGGTCGCGTTGACCCCGGCGACGCGCAGCCGGCGCACGAACTCGCGCTCGGCCTTCTTGGGGCTGGCGTCCCACTCGCTGCCCGGCGTCGGGTTGAGCGGGATGAGGTTGACGTGCACCAGCTTGTGCTTCAGCAGCCGGGCGAGCAGGTCGGCCCGCCACGGCTGGTCGTTCACGTCGCGGATCAGGGCGTACTCGATGGAGAGCCGGCGGCCGGTCGACGCGGTGTAGTCCAGCGCAGCGCCGAGCACCTCGCGGACCGGCCAGCGGGTGTTGACCGGGACGAGCGTGTCGCGCAGCTCGTCGTCCGGCGCGTGCAGCGAGAGCGCGAGGGTGACCTGCAGGCCCTCCTGGGTGAGCCGGCGCATCGCCGGCACGAGGCCGACGGTCGACACGACCACGCTGCGCTGGCCGATCCCCACGCCGTGCGGGGCGGGGTCGACGATCCGGCGGACCGCCCCGATCACGCGGTTGTAGTTGGCCAGCGGCTCGCCCATCCCCATGAAGACAACGTTGCTGACCCGACCGCCGCGGGCGGCCTCGGTGCGCTGAGCGGCGACGACCTGCTCGACGATCTCGCCGGTCGACAGGTTGCGGGTCAGCCCGGCCTGCCCGGTCGCGCAGAACGGGCAGGCCATCCCGCAGCCGGCCTGGCTGCTGATGCAGACCGTCGTGCGCTCGGGATAGCGCATGAGCACCGACTCCACCAGGGTCCCGTCGTGGCCGCGCCAGAGCGTCTTGACGGTGTCACCGGCGTCGGTCTGGACCTCGCGCACGACGGTCAGCAACGGGGGCAGCAGGTCACCGGCGAGCTTCTCGCGCACCGCGCCGGTCAGGTCGGTCATCTGCTCAGGCAGGTGACCGGCGAAGTAGTGCCGCGACAGCTGCTCGGCCCGGAACGCCTTCTCCCCCAGCGCCACGACCGCCTCGCGCCGGCCGGCCACGTCGAGGTCGGCGAGGTGGCGGGGCGGCAGGCCGCGCGTGGGCGCGTCGAAGACGAGAGGCAGGGAGGTCACCTGGACGTCAGCACTTCCCGGCCGCCGATCCTTCCCACGACCCCGGCTACGGGTAGGGGACGAAGGCCGCGAGCAGCAGCCAGGCGACCGGCGCGGTCGGCAGCAGCGAGTCCAGCCGGTCCATGATCCCGCCGTGGCCGGGCAGCAGCGTGCCCATGTCCTTGATGCCGATGTCGCGCTTGACCATCGACTCGCCGAGGTCGCCCAGCGTCGCCGTGCCGACCACGGCCAGGCCGTAGACGACGCCGAGCAGCGGCGAGACGTCGAACAGCGTCCAGAAGAAGATCGCGCCGGCCAGCATGCAGGCGACCGCGGAGCCGGCGAAGCCCTCCCAGGACTTCTTCGGCGAGACCGACGGCGCCATCGGGTGCTTGCCGAACAGCACGCCCGCGGCGTAGCCGCCGACGTCGCTGCAGACCACCACAGCGATGAACGCGGTGACGCGGCGCGGGCCGTCGGCGGGCATCGCCAGCAACGCGCAGAACGACGCGAGGAACGGCACGTAGGCGGCCGTGAAGGTCGAGGCCGCGACGTCGCGCAGGAAGCCCTCGGCCGGGTCGGCCATCCGCCAGGCCAGGCACGCCAGGACGGTGAGCACGAGCGCGAGGAACAGCGCCTCGGCGCCCTCGCGGTACGCCATCACGACCATGACCGCGCCGCCGAGCATCAGCGGCGGCACCGGCGGCAGCGCGCCCAGGCGCCGCAGCGACTGCACGATCTCGTACGTCCCGATGGTGGCGGCGGCGACGAGCACGCCGATGAACACCCACCGGAACGGCGAGTAGAGCGGGACAGTGATGATCGCGCCCAGAGCGAGCCCGACGCCGATGGCTGCGGGCAGGTTGCGCCCAGCACGACCGGGCTGGCGCTTGCCGGGCGCGCCCTCGGGGGGCGCCGGCGCGGTCTCGATCGAGGGGATCTCCATCAGACCTCGAGCAGCTCCGCTTCCTTGTGCTTGAGCAGCTCGTCGACGGAGTGGACGTACTGCGAGGTGGTCTTCTCCAGCTCCTTCTCGGCCCGGGCGACGTCGTCCTCGCCGGCGTCGCCGTCCTTGGCGTACTTGGACAGCTCCTCCATCGCCTTGCGGCGGATGTTGCGGATGGAGATGCGGGCGTCCTCGGCCTTGTGGCGGGCCACCTTGATGAACTCCCGGCGCCGCTCCTCGGTGAGCTGCGGGAAGACGATCCGGATGATGTTGCCGTCGTTGGTGGGGTTGACGCCCAGGTCGCTGTCGCGGATCGCGCGCTCGATGACGCCCAGCGAGCCCTTGTCGTACGGCGCGATGATGGCCATCCGCGGCTCGGGGACGCTCAGCGAGGAGAGCTGGTTCACCGGGGTCATGGCGCCGTAGTAGTCCACGACGATCTTGTTGAACATCGCCGGGGTCGCGCGGCCGGTGCGGATGCCACCGAAGTCCTCCTTGGCGACCGAGACCGCCTTCTCCATCTTCTCCTCGGCGTCGAGGAGGGTCTCGTCGATCATCTACTGGTCTCCGTTGCTCACGAGGGTGCCGATCTTCTCGCCGCGCACCGCACGGCCGATGTTGCCGTCCTCCTGCAGGGCGAAGACGATGATCGGGAGGTCGTTGTCCATGCAGAGGCTGAACGCCGCGGCGTCGGCCACCTTGAGGTCCCGGGACAGGACCTCGGCGTAGGTGACCCGGTCGAACTTCACCGCACCGGGGTTGGTGGCCGGGTCGCTGTCGTAGACGCCGTCGACGCTCTTGGCCATGAGCAGGACCTGGCAGCCGATCTCCAGCGCGCGCTGCGCGGCGACGGTGTCGGTGGAGAAGAACGGCATCCCGGCGCCGGCGCCGAAGATGACCACCCGGCCCTTGTCGAGGTGCCGCATCGCCCGCCGTGGGATGTACGGCTCGGCGACCTGGCCCATCGTGATCGCCGTCTGCACGCGGGTGTCGACGCCGGCCTGCTCCAGCAGGTCCTGCAGCGCCAGGCAGTTCATGACGGTGCCGAGCATGCCCATGTAGTCGGCGCGGGCGCGGTCCATGCCGCGCTGGGCGATCTCGGCCCCGCGGAAGAAGTTGCCCCCGCCGACGACGATCGCGACCTGCACGCCCTCGCGCACGACGTCGCTGATCTGGCGGGCGATGTCGGACACGACATCGAGGTCGAGACCGACCGCGCCGCCGCCGAACACCTCGCCGGAGAGCTTGAGCAGCACCCGGTCGTACGCCCGGCCCTCGGCCGGGTGGACGGCCCCCCGGACGGCCGAGGAGGCCGCCTCCCTGTCGTTGCTCACGGGGTGGCGGCCTCCTCGTCGTGCGGCGTCGTGCGGGTCTGCAGAACCTAGCGCTAGGCCTGCCCGACCTTGAAGCGGGCGAAGCCGGTGAGCTGCACGCCGGCCTCCTCGAGCACCTTGCCCACGCTCTTCTTGTTGTCCTTGGCGAAGGCCTGCTCGAGCAGCACCTGGTCCTTGAAGAAGCCGTTCACGCGACCCTCGACGATCTTGGGCAGGGCGGCCTCGGGCTTGCCCTCTTCCTTAGCCGTCGCCTCGGCGATCTCGCGCTCCTTGGCGACGACGTCCTCGGGCACCTCGGCGCGCGAGACGTAGGTCGGCGAGAACGCCGCGATGTGCTGCGCGACATCCTTGGCGACCTCGGCGTTCTCGGCGGTGAGCTCGACGAGCACACCCAGCTGCGGCGGCAGGTCGGGGTTGGTGCGGTGCAGGTACGTCGCGACGAAGGCGCCTTCGAGCGTCGTCACGCGACGGACCTCGATCTTCTCGCCCATGGAGGCGTTGGCGTCGTTGAGGACGTCGGTCAGCGAACGGCCGTCGACCTCGACGCTGCTCGCGTCGTTGCTGCCGAAGGCGGCGTCGACGACGGTCTGCGCCAGCTCCTGGAACTTGCTGCTCTTGGCCACGAAGTCGGTCTCGCAGTTGAGCTCGAGCAGGGTGCCCTTGGTGGTGCCGTCCAGCTTGGCGATCACGAGGCCGTTGCTGGCCGCGCGGCCCTCGCGCTTCGCGACGCCCTTGAGGCCCTTGATGCGCAGCTGCTCGACGGCCCTGTCGTAGTCGCCGTCGGCCTCGACCAGGGCGTTCTTGCAGTCGGTCATGCCCGCGCCGGTGGCCTCGCGGAGCTTCTTGATGTCCGCGGCGGTGATGGAAGCCATGATTCTCGTCTCCTGATGGGGGTGGACGTGCGACGGCGGCGCCGTGGGGGTCTCCCCTGGCGCCGCCGGTCGTACGGGCGGACTACTGCTGCGGGGCGCTCTCGGCCGGGGCGCTGTCGGCGGGGGCCGCGGACTCGACCGGGGCGGGCGCCTCGGTGCCGGGGGTCTCGGCCGCACCGGCGCCCTCGACGGCCGCGTCACCGGCGGTGCCGGCGACCTCGCTGGCCTGGCCGGTGAGCAGCTGGGTCTCCCACTCGGGCAGCGGCTCGTCGGCGGCCAGCTGGCCGGCCTCGGGCTTGCTGTCCGCGTTGGCGTTGGCGCCGGCGCGGGCCATGAGGCCCTCAGCGACGGCGTCGGCGATGACGCGGGTGAGCACCTGGATGCTGCGGATCGCGTCGTCGTTGCCCGGGATCTTGTAGTCGACGACGTCGGGGTCGCAGTTGGTGTCGAGGATCGCGACGACCGGGATGCCGAGCTTGCGGGCCTCGTTGACGGCCAGGTGCTCCTTGTTGGTGTCCACGATCCAGATCGCGCTGGGGGTGCGCGTCATCTCACGGATGCCGCCCAGGGTGCGCTGCAGCTTGATGCGCTCGCGCGACAGCACGAGCGCCTCCTTCTTCGTCAGCACCGTCTGGCCACCGGTGACCTCGATGAGCTCGAGCTCCTTGAGGCGCTGCAGTCGCTTGTAGACGGTCTGGAAGTTGGTGAGCATGCCGCCCAGCCAGCGCTCGGTGACGTAGGGCATGCCGACGCGACCGGCCTGCTCGGCGATCGACTCCTGCGCCTGGCGCTTGGTGCCGACGAACATGATCGTCCCGCCGTGGGCGACCGTCTCCTTGACGAAGTCGTAGGCGCGGTCGATGTAGCCCAGGGTCTGGGTCAGGTCGATGATGTAGATGCCGTTGCGCTCGGTGAAGATGAAGCGCTTCATCTTCGGGTTCCAGCGCTTGGTCTGGTGCCCGAAGTGCGCGCCGCTCTCGAGCAGCTGGCGCATGGTGACGACGGCCATGGATGGCCTCTCTGTGCAGTCCACGTCGTCCTGGCACCCACTGGTCAGGCGGGCGCGGTCGCGTGGCGGTCGGTTGTCGCTCTCCACCGGGTGGCGGCGAGCCCTGGCGCTCGTCCTGCTCGCGCTCCTTGCGGAGACCGACGGTCAGGTGGGATCGAGCACGCGAAGTCGGCCCGGCGGACCGGGTCGCTCGCACGAGTGTAGGGCCTGTCGTCCACAGCCTGCGCCTGCTCGCTTCCCGTCGGCCGTCGCGCGCAGCAGGGTCGGTCCCGTCGTCCTGGTCGAGGTCGTCCTGCGAAGGAGGTGGACGTGGTGCGCGCTGTGCGGCTGCTGGTGCTGCTAGGGGTGGTGCTGGGGGCGCTCGTGTCGGTCCCGGCGGCCGCCGACGAGGGGTCGTGGGGGTGGCCGCTGGCCGGCTCGCCGCCGGTGGTGCGGGCG
>JAJAYV010000143.1 GCA_026786045.1 Frankiaceae bacterium
CGGCGCCGCCGACCGCCACCGGCTCGCGCAAGGTGCTCCCCGCGACCCCTCCCCCGCGGCGGCGCCGGGCCGCCCGGGTGCTGTCGTGGATCGCCGTCGTCACCTCGGTCGCGGTGCTGGCCACAGCCGGCGCGGGCTGGGCGCTGCTGAACTTCTGGGACGGCAAGATCAGCCGCATCGCCGGCCTCGACCTGGGCGACGACCGCCCGGCCGACCTGCCGCGCGACGCGCAGAACATCCTCATCGTCGGCTCGGACAGCCGCGGCCAGCTCGAGGCCGGCGTGGGCACCCAGGGCACCGGCGACGACTTCGTCACCGGCCAGCGCGCCGACACCGTGATCCTGGCCCACCTGTACGGCGACGCCGACCAGGCCGAGCTCGTCAGCTTCCCGCGCGACTCGTGGGTGACGATCCCGGCGCACACCGACCCCGACACCGGCGAGCTCGTCGAGGAGCGCGAGAGCAAGCTCAACTCGGCGCTGTTCGAGGGCGGTCCGGCGCTGCTCATCGAGACGATCGAGGAGCTCAGCGGCCTGCACGTCGACCACTACATGCAGATCGACTTCGACGGCTTCCAGGCGGTCGTCGACAAGCTCGACGGCGTCGAGGTGTGCCTGCCCGAGGCGGCGAAGGAGAAGGACTCCGGCATCGACCTGCCGGCCGGCCGGTCGGTCATCCAGGGCGACCAGGCCCTGGCCTTCGTCCGGCAGCGCAAGGGCCTGCCCAACGGCGACATCGACCGCATCCGCCGCCAGCAGCAGTTCATTGGCGCGATCGTCCGCAAGGTCCTGTCGGCCCGCACCCTGCTCAACCCGGTGCGGCTGAACGGCGTCATCACCGTCGCGACCGAGTCCCTCGACGTCGACGAGGGCACGAGCATCGACGACCTGCAGCGCTTCGCCCTGCGGATGCGCGGCTTCGACGCCGGGGGCGTGGTCTTCACGACCGTCCCGATCGCCGACATCAACGGGGTCCGGCAACGGCAGTCTGTGGTGCTGCTCGACGAGGAGGAGGGCGCCGAGCTCTTCAGCCGGATCCGCCGGGACGTGGCGCCCGGCGTGCCCGAGCAGCCGGCCGAGTCGGTCGACCCGGCCGAGCCGATCACCGTCGCGCCGAGCTCGGTGCGGGTGAGGGTCTACAACGGGGCCGGTCTCACCGGCCTCGGCCGCCGGGCCGCGGGCGATCTCGAGGAGGTCGGCTTCCTCGTCGTCGGCGCGCCCGAGGACCGCGGCAGCACCGCGACGCAGACCGTCGTCCTGCACGGCCCGGACCGCGCCGCCTCCGCCCGTACCGTCGCCGCGGCCATCCCCGGCGCCACCACCCGGCTCGACGAGAGCCTCGACCGCACCCTCGAGGTCGTCGTGGGCTCGTCCTACGCCGGCGCCCAGCCGGTGAGCGTCACCGGCGCCGCGCCGGAGCCGACCTCCGCACCGTCGCAGGCCCCGGTCGTCACCGCGGCCTCCGCCCCCTGCGCCGCATGACCCCGCTGCAGGCCTGGACCGGCCTGGTCGGCGACCGTGACCCCGCCCAGCCCTTGCTGACGCTGCTCGACCCGGCCGGCCGGGTCGAGCTGTCCGGCGCCACCACCGCCAACTGGGTGGCCAAGTCGGCCAACCTGCTCGTCGACGGGCTCGGCGGCCCCGCACGCGTCGGCCTGCTCTTGCCGCTGCACTGGCAGGCCGTCGCGCTGCTGCTGGCCGGGGTCGCGACCGGCGCGACGGTCGTCGTGGCCGCCGATCCGGCCGAGCTGGCCGGCTGCGAGGCCGCCTTCACCACCGCAGACGCCGCTGAGGCAGCGCTCGACGCCGGCGTCGACGACGTCCTGGCGCTGTCCGGGCACCCCCTCGGCGCGCCCTGCGGCCCGCTGCCCCCGATGGTGACCGACTACGCCCGCGAGGTCCCGTCGTACGCCGACCACTGGGGCGGCCGGGCGACCGGACCGGCCCGGGTCGAGGTGGGCGGGGGCCCGCTCGGAGAGCTGCCGGCGCTGGAGCTGACCGGTGCCGACCGGGTGCTGCTGGGCGGTCCGCTGACCGAGCCGGTCACCCTCGCCGTGCTGCTCGCCGCGCTCGGTTCCGGCGCCGCGCTGCTGCTGGTCCCGGACCCCTCGGCGGTCGACCTGGAGCGGCTGGCCGCCCAGGAGGGCGCCACCGCCGCGCACGGCCTCGCCTTCCCCGGGCTGCGGTCGCCCCTCGGGCGCTAGCGCTGGAGCCAGTCCGCGTCGCCGCCCTCGTCGGAGTAGCGGACCGCGGACCGGGGGTCGCCGGCGTCGGCCAGGTCGAGGAGCAGGGTCAGCGGGACGTGGTCGCGCAGCAGGTCGGCCGTGCGGTGCGTGAGCTCCGGTAGGTCGAGCTCGCGGGCCGGGTGGGGACCGGTGCGGATAAGGGGCTCCACCGTCGTCTCCTGTCGTCGGGTGCGGGTCGCTATGGGGTATCGGCAGGAGCGGCCGTCGGGCGCAGGGCCGAACGGGTGGATCTGGGCAAACCGGCTCAGCCGCCGCGGTGGTCCTGGGCGCTCTCCAAGCCCTGGGCGGCCGCGAGGACCGCCCCCTGGTCGGGTGCCTCCTGCGGCTCGCCGACCTGCGGCAGTGACGGCAGCAGGTCGGCCGAGAGGGTGCCGATCCATTGGCAGCCGGCGTCGACCCGCCCGACCTCGTAGAGGCCGTCACCCGCGGGACGCAGCAGGTAGTCGCCGGACGCCGCGGCGTCAGCGGAGTCGGTGCCGGACGGGACGAGGTAGACGGTGGCCATGAGGAAGCGTCTACCCGCCGTCTCAGGCGTCGAAGCCGTCGAGTTTGGCCAGCACCTGGAGCATGACCTCGTCGGCCCCGCCGCCGATCGACAGCAGCCGGCTGTCACGGAAGAACCGGGACGTCCAGGTCTCCTCCATGTAGCCCATGCCGCCGTGGAACTGCACGCAGATGTCGGCCACCTCCCGGATCAGCCGGCCGCTGACGAGCTTGGCGATCGTGGCCATCCGGGTGGTGTCCTCGCCGGCCATGTAGGCCTCGGCGATGGCGTAGTTCTGGTGCTTGAGCAGCTCGACCTGCGCGGCCAGCTCGGCCAGTCGGAAGGCGACGTACTGGTTGGCCAGCAACGGCTTGCCGAACGCCTGCCGCTCCTTGAGGTAGTCGCGGGTCCGCTCCAGCGCTCGCGTGCACGACGCGGGGACGCCGTAGGTCGCGAACATCCGCTCGAGGACGAACTGCTTCATCTGCTGCTGGAAGCCGCGGTCGATCTCCCCGATCGTGTTGCTCACCGGGACGCGGACGTCCTCGAAGACCAGCTCGGCGGTGTCGGAGGAGCGGTTGCCGAGCTTGTCGAGCTTGCGCGAGACCCGCACCCCGGGGCTCGCGGTGTCCACGATGATCTGCGACATCCCGCGGTGGCCGCCGGCCTCGGAGGTGCGCGCCAGCAGGCACAGCCAGTCGGCCTGCGTCCCGTTGGTGATGTACATCTTGCTGCCGTTGATGACCCACTCGTCGCCGTCGCGGACCGCGCGGGTGCGGATCGAGGCGACGTCGGAGCCGGCCCCGGCCTCGGTCACGGCGATCGAGCAGACAGCCGTCCCGGCGATGGCCGGCGCGAGGTACTTCTGCTTGAGCTCGTGCGTCCCGAACTCCGCCAGCGACGGCGTCGCCATGCCGGTCTGCACGCTGATCGCCATCGGGATGCCGGCCGCACCCGAGCGGACCAGCTCCTCGCACAGGATCACCGTGTACGAGTGGTCGGCCCCCTGGCCGCCGTACGCCGGGTCGTACTCGAGGCCGAGCAGGCCCAGCTCGCCGAGCTTGGGGAACAGCTCGTGCGCGGGGAAGCTGCCCTCGCGCTCCCAGGTGTCGACGTGCGGCGCGATCTCGCGCTCCACGACGTCGCGCACCGTCTTGCGGAAGGCGTGATGGTCCTCGGTGAAGCGCATCGCTCTCCCCTGCCGGCGCCCCGTCGGGAGCGGGGCCGTGAACGGACGTTAACCCGTCCGCGGCCCCGCGTCGCCGTCAGGCGTCGAGCAGGCCCTTCTCGACCAGGTAGGAGCGCGCGACCTCCGCCGCCTGCTCGCGGTCCTCGTCCACCCGCCGGTTGAGCTCGGCCAGGTCGTCGGTGCTCAGGACGGCCGACAGCGCGTTGAGCGCCTCGGCGGCGACGTCGCTGCCCGCCGGGCCCTCGGCGTTGACGACGGGCAGCAGGTTGTCGGCGTTCTGCAAGCCCTTGTCGTCCTCGAGCACGACCAGGCCGAGCTCGCCCAGGGTGCCGTCGGTGGTGCCGGACAGGCCGAGCTGGGCCTGGCCCTGCACGACGGCCTGCTTGTTCTGGACGCTGCCGAAGCCGAGCGGCAGGTCCTCGGTGATCTGTATCCCGTAGGTCTCGCGCAGGCCGATCTCGCACTTGGCCCGCTCGGGGCACTCGGCCGTCCCGGCGAGCACCACCGGCAGGCCGGACTCGGCCAGGTCGGTGAGGGTCTCCAGGCCGTTCTCGGTCGCGTAGGCCTCGGTGACGAAGAAGGCGTTCTGGTTGGCGGCCTCGGCCGGCTCGAGCACCTCGAGGCCACGCGCCTCGGCCAGCTCGCGCAGGGAGGTGACGGTCTCGTCGACGTCGCCCGTGGCGACGGGCTCGGCGTCCGGTCCGTTCTCGGCGCGGTTGAAGAACTCCGCGAGCGTCGCGGCGTACTCCGGGACGACGTCGATGTTGCCGCTCTCGAGCTCGGGGGCGTAGAGCTCGCGGTTGTCGACGGGCTGGACCTCGACGTCGTAGCCGGCGTCCTCGAGCAGCGCGGCGTACATCTCCATCATGATCAAGGACTCGGTGAAGCTGGCGCCGCCGACGGTGATCGACTCGCTCGAGCCGGTGCCCGAGGAGGCGTCGTCGGAGGCCTTGAAGGCGTCCTCCCCGCCACCGCAGGCGGTGAGGGCGAGGGCCAGCGCGGCGGTGCCGGCGAGCAGCGAGAGGCGTGAGGTCAGGGGCATGAGCGCCGCCTTCTGTGTCCCGCGGCCTCGGCCGCGCGTGTCCGGCGGGAGCATCGGATCGCACACCCGCGCCCCCATTGTGACCAACGGGCCGCCGACCGGCACCCGCAGGTCGATCACGGTTCGGCTACGGCCGGGCTGGGGCGGCGTCCGACCAGGCCCGCGAGGACGACGAAGACCAGCTCCGTGACCAGCGCGAAGGCGGCCACGAGCAGCGCCCCGGCGACGACGGCGGCCTGGTCCTGGGTGCCGAAGCCGAGCAGGATGATGTTGCCGAGCCCGCCGCCGGCGACGAGCGCGGCGATGGTGGCGGTGGCGATGACCTGCACGGCCGCGAGCCGGATCCCGTTGAGCAGCAGGGGGACCGCGAGCGGCAGCTCGACGGTCCGCGCCACCTGCCACGGGCTCATCCCGACGCCCTTGGCGGCCTCGACGACGTCGCGGTCGACCTCGCGCATCCCGACGTAGCCGTTGGTGAGGATCGGCGGGACGGCGAACAGCACCAGCGCGGTGACCGTCGACCCGGGCCCGAAGCCGAGCGGGCCGATGGCCAGCAGCACCAGCACCGCGAAGGTCGGCACCGCGCGCCCGGTGTTGGCGAGGTTCACCGCGAGCGGCCCGCCGCGGCCGACGTGGCCGAGCCACAGCGCGAGCGGCACAGCGATCGCGCAGGCGATGCCCAGCGCCGCGGCGCTCAGCCCGAGGTGCTCCAGCAGCCGGGTCGGCACGCCGCCCGGCCCCTCCCAGTGCGTCGGGTCGGCGAACCAGTCGACGACGTCGCTGACGGCGCTCACCGGGCCGCCCGCTGCCACGGGGTGACGGCGCGCTGCAGTCCGAGCAGGAGCAGGTCGGCGACCACCGCCAGCGCCACGACGAGCACCGTCGCGGTGAGCACCTCGGCCTGGAACTGCGTCCGCAGGCCGGAGTAGATGAGGTCGCCCAGCCCGCCGTGGCCCAGGATCGCACCGACCGTCACCAGCGCGACGGTGGAGACCGTCGCGACCCGCACCCCCGCGAGGATCGTCGGCAGGGCGAGCGGCAGCTGCACGCGGAGCAGCAGCGACACGGGTCCGTACCCGGTGCCGGTCGCGGACTCGACGACGTCGGCCGGGACTGCCTGCAGCCCGGCCACGACGTTTCGCACCAGGATCGTCAACGAGTAGAGGACCAGCCCGACGACGACGGTCGTCGCCGACAGCCCGGTGAAGGGCAGCAGCAGCGAGAACATCGCCAGCGACGGGATCGTGTAGAGCGCGGTCGACGCGCCGAGCACGACCGCCCCGACCCGGCGGAAGCGGAAGGCGAGCACGCCGAGCGGCAGCGCGATCGCGAGTCCGAGCGCCACCGAGACGGCCGTGAGGACGACGTGCTCGAGGGCCGAGGAGGCGATCAGGTCCGCCCGCGTGGTGAGGTACTCACCGCAGACCCAGTCGTTGCGCTGGAGGCAGCTGGTCGACGAGGAGGCCACGACCTTGGACCGTAGTGCCGATGGGGGCAGGAGTGCCGAGCCGATGATCCGGCTCGAGGGCGTGACCAAGCGCTTCGATGACGGGACCGTCGCCGTGCAGGCGCTCGACCTCGACGTGCCACGCGGGTCGCTCGTCGCGCTCGTGGGTCCCTCGGGCTGCGGCAAGACGACGACGCTGAAGATGGTGAACCGGCTCATCCAGCCCACCTGCGGCCGGATCGTGCTCGACGGGGAGGACGTCACCGACGTCGACCAGGTGCAGCTGCGCCGCCGGATCGGCTACGTCATCCAGACCGCCGGGCTGTTCCCGCACCGCACGATCCTGGACAACGTCACCACCGTGCCGCAGCTGCAGCGTTGGGACCGGGCCCGGACGAAGGCGCGCGGGCGCGAGCTGCTCGAGCTGGTCGGCCTGGACCCCGACACCTACGGCGGCCGCTACCCCGACCAGCTGTCCGGCGGGCAGCGGCAGCGCGTCGGCGTCGCCCGCGCGCTGGCCGCCGACCCACCGGTGCTGCTCATGGACGAGCCGTTCGGGGCCGTGGACCCGGTCGTGCGAGAGCGGCTGCAGAGCGAGTTCCTGCGCCTGCAGGAGGAGGTCCGCAAGACGATCCTGCTCGTCACGCACGACATCGACGAGGCGGTGCGGCTCGGCGACCGGATCGCCGTCTTGTCCCAGGGCGGCAAGCTCGAGCAGTACGACGCACCCGCCGCGGTGCTGGGCGCGCCCGCCAACGACTTCGTCGCCGACTTCGTCGGAGCCGACCGCGGGCTCAAGCGGCTGTCGGTGACCCCGATCGACCCCGACGACCTGGCCCAGCCGCCGGTGGTGCACCTGGACGACCGGCTGGCCGACGCCGGCGAGCGGATCCGCGCCGCCGGCTCGGAGTGGGGCGTCGTGCTCGACGCCGAGGGTGGCCTGCACGGCTGGCTGCCGCTGCGGTCGGCGGAGCGCGAGGGGACGGTGCGCGACGCCGCCCGCCGCTTGGAGGCCTGGGTGGGGGTGGAGGCCACGCTCAAGGCGGCCTTCAGCGAGATGCTGCAGCACGACGCCGGGTGGGTGGCCGTGCTCGACGGCGACCGCTACCTCGGCGTGCTCACGCCGGCCAGCCTGCACGAGGCGCTGCGCCGCTCCGTGGAGCCCGCGCCGGCCCCCTGACCGGCCCCCCTGACGGGCAGACTGCGGTCCCGGTGTCACATCCGGGACGCCGGCGGTGCTGTGAGGACATGGACCTGGTGGAGCAGCGACGAGCAGCGGTGCCCGTGACCCGCGCCGTCCCGGCACCGGCGGCCGCCGTGCCGGCGCGGGGCGCCGTCCGGCCCGACCTCGAGGTCGTCTTCCGGCGCGACTACCGGCTGGTCGTGGGCGTGGCCGCGCGCGTGCTCGGGTCGCGCGACGGGGCCGAGGACGTCGCGCAGGAGGTCTTCCTGTCCTTCGGGCGCTGCTCGGTCCCGGCGTCGGAGGCGCGCGGCTGGCTGTCCGTCGCCGCCGCGCACACCGCGCTGAACGCGCTGCGCTCCGGCCGCCGCCGGGCCGACCGGGAGGAGGCGGTCGCCGCCGCGGGCGAGACCGTCGTCGACGACGTGGCCGAGGTGGTCGTCACGCGCGAGGAGCGCGACCGCGTCCGCACCGCCCTCGCCCACCTGCCCCGCAAGCAGGCCACCGCCCTGGTGCTGCGGCACAGCGGCCTGAGCTACGCCGAGGTCGCTGCGGCGCTCGGCCTGTCCCCCGGCAGCGTCGGCACCACCGTCCGCCGCGCCGAGTCCGCCCTTCGCGAGGAGATGGTCCGCCATGAGTCATCCGACTGAGGGCCTGCTGCGCCGGCTGCTCGACGAGCCCGCCGGGGTCCCCGACGCCGACCGCCGGCACGTCCTCAACTGCCCGCAGTGCCTCGACGGCCTGGCCACCGCCAGGCAGGACGCGGCGCTCGTCGGCGCTGCCCTGACGACCCGCAGCGTCGGCGAGCCGGACGTGGACGCGGCCTGGCAGCGGCTGTCGGCGACCCGGGCCACGGCCTCGATCCCCCGCCGGGCGACTGCCCCCGAGC
>JAJAYV010000144.1 GCA_026786045.1 Frankiaceae bacterium
CCCGTCGACCCGGACTGGCTGCGCACCTGGCAGGAGGCGGCGTACGCCGCCGATGACGCGGCCGCGGGGGTGCTGGAGCAGGCGGTCGCCGATGCAGCCGGCGTGGTCGAGCCGGTCGTCGCCGGGCGCGTCGCCGCCGCCGCCGCCGACGGCGGGCTGCTGGTCGTCGGCAGCTCCAAGCCGGTGCGCGACCTGTTCCTCGCCGGCCCGCAGGCCGGGCTCGTCGTGCTGGCCAACCGCGGCGTCGCCGGGATCGACGGGATGGTGTCCACGGCGATCGGCGCCGCGCTGGCGCACGGGGCGCCGGCGCACGCCCTGCTCGGGGACCTGACCTTCCTGCACGACGCCAACGGCCTGGTCCTGGGGCCGGCCGAGCCGCGGCCGGACCTCACGGTCGTCGTGGTGAACAACGACGGCGGGGCGATCTTCGGCCTGCTCGAGCAGGGCGGGCCGGAGCACGCGCAGGCCTTCGAGCGGGTCTTCGGCACCCCGCACGGCGTCGACCTCGCCGCGCTGTGCGCGGCCACCGGCACCCCGCACGTCCGGGTCGAGGACCTCATCGCGCTCGACGACGCGCTGGTGCCGGCGCCGGGCCTGCGCGTGGTCGAGGTCGTCACCGACCGGACCGCCGCCGTCGACCTCGACCGCCAGGTCCGTGCAGCTGTCGGTGCGGCCCTGCGCTAGACAAGGCTCCATGACGACGTACGTCTCGACCGGCTCCGGTGCCTGGACCGAGCCGGGGGCGTACGAAGTGGCGCCCGGCGTGCACCGGGTCCCGCTGCCGCTGCCCGACGACGGGCTGCGCGCGATCAACGTCTACGTGCTGACCACGCCGGACGGGCTGGTGCTGGTCGACGGGGGCTGGGCGATCCCGGCTTCGCGCGAGGCGCTGTCGGCCTCGCTCGCCGAGCTCGGCGCGACGGTCGGGGACATCACCCGCTTCCTCGTGACGCACGTGCACCGCGACCACTACACGCAGGCGGTCGTGCTGCGCCAGGAGACCGGCGCCCACGTCGGGCTCGGGCTGGGCGAGAAGCCGGTGCTCGACCTGCTGCAGGAGCCCGACCGCGCTCCGCTCGAGGGCCAGATCGCAGGGCTGCGCGCCGCGGGGGCGACCGAGCTGGCCGAGCTCATCGGGGAGCGGTCCAAGGGCCACCGGGTCGACCCGCGGCAGTGGGAGTCGCCGGACGCCTGGCTCGAGCCGGGGCTGCTGCCGCTGCCCGGCGGGCGGGTGCTGAACGCTGTCGCGACGCCCGGCCACACGGCCGGCCACCTGGTCTTCCACGACCTCGAGGGCTCACTGCTGTTCGCCGGCGACCATGTGCTGCCGACCATCACCCCGTCGATCGGCTTCGAGCCGGTGCTGTCGCCCGACCCGCTCGGGGCGTTCCTGCGCTCGCTCGCGCTCGTGCGCGAGCGGCCGGACGCTCTGCTGCTGCCCGCGCACGGGCCGGTCGCTCCGAGCGTCCATGCACGGGTCGACGAGCTCGTCGCCCACCACGGCCGGCGGCTCGAGCAGACCGAGACCGCCTGCGCCGCAGGGGCTTCGAGCGTGTTCGAGGTCGCCGGTCAGCTGATCTGGACCCGGCGCGAGCACCGGCTGGCCGACCTCGACCCGTTCAACACGATGCTGGCGGTCTTCGAGACGGGCGCGCACCTGGAGCTGCTCGTCGCGCAGGGCCGACTGGCGATGGCCGTCGAGGACGGCATCGAGCAGTACGGCTCGATCTAGCCATGGACGGGCGGGAGGTGGTCGGCAGGCGCCTGACCGCCAACGGCCTGTCCGGGCCGCCGCGCTCCTCGCCCGGCGAGGTCGTGCGTCACCTTCTCGCGGTCCAGTCGCAGGACGTGCACCCGTCGGCTTGGGCGATCGGGCAGCGCTGCGGCGCGTCCGAGCCGGAGGTGCAGCGGGCGCGGGCGGCGGGCGAGCTGCTGCGCACGCACGTGCTGCGCACCACCTGGCACGACGTCGCGCCGAAGGACCTGCGCTGGCTGCTGCAGCTGACCGGGGGCCGGGTCCGCGCTCAGATCACCCGCGCCAGGACCGAGGAGGGCCTCACGGACGAGGTGCTCACGACCGGCCGCCGGGCCCTCGACGCCGCGCTGCCCGGCCGGCACCTGACCCGCCCGCAGGTCGGCGCCCTGCTCCGCGAGCACGGTCTGGAGGTGGGCTCCCGCGCGCTGGGCATCCTGCTCATGCAGCTCGAGCTGGAGGGGCAGCTGTGCAGCGGGGTGCCGGCAGGGCGCGCGCAGACCTACGCGCTGCTCGACGAGCGGGTGGCGCCCGCACCGGACGGCGACCCCGAGGAGGCGACGGCCGAGCTGGTGCTGCGCTTCCTGCGCGGGCACGGCCCGGCCACGGTCAGGGACCTCGCCTGGTGGTCCAGCCTGCTCGTGCGGGACCTGCGGGCGGCGCTTGCCGGCCTGGGCTCGGCCGTCCGCCGTGACGACGTCGACGGCCTCGAGCTGTGGTCGGCGACCGCGGCCCCGCCGCCCGGACCCCCGACCGGCACGCAGCTGGTGCAGGCCTACGACGAGCACCTCGTCGCGTTCACGCAGAGCAAGGCGCTGGTGGACCCGACCCGGGCGACGTCGAGTCGGAGCGGTCCCTACCTCGCGGTGGTGCTGCAGGACGGCCGCGTGGCCGGGTCCTGGCGCCGAGTGCCGCGCGCCGACCGCGTGGTGGTCGAGGCGCTGCTGATCCGGCCGGTGACCGGCCTGCACGAGGCGGCGCAGGCCTACGGCGCATTCGTGGGACTGCCGGTCGAGCTGCGGGAACGGGTCGGCTAGTTCTGCAGGGCGTCGCGCATCGGGACGAGCTTGGCGTTGCTCTCGGCGAGCTCGTTCAGCGGCTGGGAGCCGGCGACGATGCCGCAGCCGGCGAACAGCCGCAGCCGGCTCGGGTCCTCGCGGTCGACCTCGGCGCAGCGCAGGGCGATCCCCCACTCGCCGTCGCCGGAGGCGTCGAGCCAGCCGACCGGTCCGGCATAGCGGCGGCGGTCCATGCCCTCGACCTCGCGGATGAGCTCCAGCGCGACCTCGGTCGGCGCACCGCAGACCGCGGCGCTCGGGTGCAGCGAGGCGACCAGCTGCAGCGAGGTCGCGCCGTCGTGCACCACCCCGCGCACGTCGGTCGCGAGGTGCATGACGTTGCGCAGCTCGAGCACGAACGGCGCCGCCGGCACCTCCACCTCGCGGCAGTGCAGGGCGAGCGCGTCGACGACCGACCGCACGCCGTACCCGTGCTCCTCGACGTCCTTGATGGAGCGGGCGAGCGCGGCGCCGCGGCGGCTGTCCTGATTGGCGTCGCCGGTGCGGCGCAGGGTGCCCGCGAGCACGCGAGAGGTCGCGACGCCGTCCTCGAGCCGCAGCAGCATCTCGGGCGTCGCGCCGAGCAGGCCGTCGACGGCGAACGCCCAGCAGCCGGGGTAGTCGCGCTCGAGCTGCTGCAGCGGCCAGCGGACGTCAACCGGGCCGTCGGCGCGCGCCTCGAGATCGCGGGCCAGCACCACCTTGTCGACCGCGCCGGCGGTGATGCGAGCGACGGCCTCGCCGACCGTCGTCATCCACTGCGCGCCGGTCACCGCCCCGTCGGAGAACACGACGGACTGCGGCGCGCGGGCGGGGGTGCGGTCGGGCAGCCCGGCGTCGGCGCCGCCCACGGTGGTGAGCCACCAGGCGCCGTCCCGGTGGCCGACGACCACCTCAGGCACGACCAGCACGGAGGACCCGGTCGCCGGGTCGAACGCGAAGGAGCCGAAGGCGACCAGTCCGGTGCCCGGCCGGCCGACCTCGTCGGACACCTCGGCACGGGCGACCATCGCGTCCCACCAGGCCTGCGCCTCGGGGAAGCGGCCCGGGCCGGACAGCTCGAGACGCGCGGCGCAGCCCCAGCCGACGAGCCCCTCGCCGTCCTGCACCCAGGCGAGCGCGCCGTCCTCCGGCAGCAGCTCGAGCAGGGCCCGGCCGGCCGTTTCCCGGGCGTCGATGCGCACCGTGGAGACGGTGAGCAGGGACTGCGCCGGGGCCGTGAGCACACCCCAGCGTAGGCACCGCCCCGGGCAGGGGCACGCCGGATCGCGGCGCCCGCTCCCGGGTCGTACGGTGGAGCGGATGACAGCGTTGTGCTCGGCGATCTCCCGCGGTCGCGCCGAGCCTCTGACCGCGACCGCCAGCCGGGTCGCCCGGTGGTTGCTCGTCGAGCACCGGGGGGCGTGGGGGCCGCAGTCGGTGCCGTCCTCGCGGATGGCCAAGGAGGTTGCCCGCCGGCTGGCCGAGACCGCCGCGTCCGACGGCGCGCGCCTGCTGCTCATCCGCCGACCTGCCGGCGTCCCGTGCGAGGACGGCCGCTGGGTCTTCAGCGTCGACAGCCGGCCTGGGCACGAGCGGGTGCTGGCCCGGCACGTCGAGA
>JAJAYV010000145.1 GCA_026786045.1 Frankiaceae bacterium
ACCTGCACGTGCCCGAGGACCACGTGCTGGGCCTGCTCGACGACTACGCCACCCGGTCCGGCTACGTCATCACGCCGGTCGTCGTGTGGGCCGGGCCGTCCGACGGACTTGTGCCGAACCCGGACGAGGTCGCCAGCGTGCACGTCGTCCCGCTGACAGCCGTCGACGTCGATCCGGAGTTCGAGACGATCCCGGAGTCGGCAGCGCCTGTGATCCGGGTGCCCCTGCTGGGCGGCTGGATCCACGCCCCGACGGCCGCCGTGCTCCACCAGTTCCGCGAGGTGGCCCTGCACGGTCGCCCGACCCGCGTCGCAGACTACGAGCAGCCGGTCTTCGCGTGGCGCTGACGCAGCAGCCGGCCGTGGCCGTCGACCCAGCTGCGCAGCACCTCACGAAGGCACATGACGACTCCGCCGTACTGGTGCTGTTGCAAGCAGTGGTGCACCAGAGGTCAAGCTTCTCGGTTCCTTGCCCTGTGGTGCACCGAGCTCCGCCGCACACGGCCCACGTTGCGACGTCAGGGGCTGACGAGCCGATGCTCGTCCGGGCGTCAGGTCTTGGTACAGCTCGGGCCTCGATCTTCGCCAGCACGTCGAGGTCGGTGTTGCGGCAGTTGATCCCCCGTCGCAGGCGCCAGTGGCGAAGAAGACGTCGCTGTCAACGCCCTGTGGAGCGTGACGGGCGTGACCGTGATCCTGGACGCGGGGGCGCGGGGGCACCGGGGGCGGGACGTGCGGTGTTGGGGCACGGGACACCACTGCTGTCCAGCGCTTCTTGCACGAATTCGTTTGTCAGCGGGACCTGATCTGAGCCCCGACGGCGAGCACCTCCTCCCCGGTGTGGAGGGGGACCAGACGGGGGTCAGCGGGGACGACGTCGATCCGGTCGCCCTCACGGGCGACGATGATGTGCAGACCGGGTGCCAGACCCGGTGCCCAGCGGGCGATGTCGTCGAGGGCGTCGTCAGTGCGCGCGGGCGAGTGGTGGAACAGGACCAGCGTCGCGACGTCGCACTCGACGGCCAGGGAGACGGCGTCCTGGACGGTGGCGTGGCCGTAGTCGACGGCGACCGGGCGCTCGCCCTCGAGGAACTGCGCGTCGTGCAGGAGGACATCGGCACCGTGCATGAGGTCGAGCAGTTCTGCCGACACCCCCGCGGCAGGTGCGTGGTCGGGCAGGTAGACCACGCACGCACCGTCGCGTTCCACCCGGTAGGCGAAGGTGCGGCCGCCCTTGTGGGTCGCATCGACGGCTCGGACGACGAAGCCCTCGATCTCGCGCGAGCCGTCGGGAAGGGCGTGGAACGTCCACGCACCACGCAGCCCCTCGGGGGTGATGGGGAAGGCCGGCGGCGACAGCGTCTGCGCGAGCAGGTCGCGACCCGACAGCCCGTCCTGCGCAGGGATGTAGAGGTCGACGCGGGCGTCGTCCCGGTCGCCGGCCGCGAAGAAGGGCAGGCCCTGCGCGTGGTCCCAGTGCAGGTGGCTCAGCAGCACCGAGCCCTCGAAAGGGCGACCGGCCAGCTGCTGGGTCAGCGTCCGCAGCCCCGTGCCGGCGTCGAGGACCAGCGTCGGCGCGAGGGCGTCGTCGGCCGTGACGGCCACGCACGAGGTGTGCCCGCCGTAGCGGACGAAGTCCGGTCCCGGGGCCGCGCTCGAGCCACGGACGCCCAGCAGGTCGAGCCTCACGAGGACCTCACCGCGCGACGGTAGCAGCGGCTGATCTTGCAGTCTGGTCTCCCGGGCGCTAGCGGGCGAGCAGCGCGGCGAGCTGGGGGAGTGCTGCGCGAGTCGCCTCCTGGCCCGCCTCGCGCATCCGGTCGATCTGGTGGAACTCCAGCAGCCCGACCCCGTCGGAGGAGGGACGCAGTACGAGATCGGCCTCCTGGAAGGCCTTCTCGGCGGCGTCACCGCTTGCCATCATCATCGTGCGCATCAGCGTGTCGCCGATCGCCGGCACGCGCGGGGGACCGCTGCGACGCGGGGCGCCGGGCGGGCGGCCCGAGCCGCCGAAGGTGATGCTGACCGCGACGATCGGACCCTCGTCGTGCGAGAGCGCCGAGACGGGCAGGTTGTTCATGACCCCGCCGTCGACGTGCAGCGTGCCGCCGTGCGGGAACGGCGGGTAGAGCCCGGGCAGACGCAGCGAGCAGGCGACGGCATCGGCGATCCGCCCGGAGCGGTGCACGACCTCACGCCGCTTGAGCAGGTCGACGCTGACGCAGCGGAACTCCTTGGGCAGCTCCTCGACGAGCAGGTTGCCGATGGTCCGCTGGATCGCGACCTCGGTGGCCCGCCCCTTCACCAGCCCCTTGGCGGGCAGCCGGTAGTCGCCGATCGGGTTGTTGCGCACGAAGTTCTCGTAGATCTGCGCGTCGACACCGTCGGCGTCCGCACCGGTCGCCGCCAGGGCCGCGATGGCCGCACCGACGCTGGCCCCGGCGAAGCGGTCGACGACGATGCCGGCCGCCTCGAGCTCGTCCAGCACGCCGAGGTGCGCGAACGAGCGCGCACCACCACCGCCGAGCACCAGGCCGAGCG
>JAJAYV010000146.1 GCA_026786045.1 Frankiaceae bacterium
GCGCAGGGCCGCCGGGCGACTGCTACTGGATGCCGGCCTCGGTGCAGGCCTGCGCCAGCTCGGTCGTGCAGATGTCCTCGACGGTCCAGAAGCCGTCGTCGATGACGTCCTTGACGTTGTCCTTGAAGATGGACTGCGGCTTCTCCAGCACGGACGGGACGTCCTTGCCGAGCACCGTGTCCTCCACCGAGCCGGTCGCCAGCTCGGACGGGTCCTCGCCGTTGATGAGTGCGATCGCCAGCTCTGAGGCGGCGTTGGCCTCCTGCTCGATGGCCTTGTAGACGGTCATGCACTGGTCGCCGGCGAGGATCGCCTGCAGGCCCTCGATCGAGGCGTCCTGCCCGGTGATCGGGACCTGGCCGTTGATGCCCAGGGCCTTCAGGCGGGCGATGATGCCGCCGGCCATCGTGTCGTTGGCCGAGACGATGCCGTCGATCACGCCGTCGTTCGCGGTGTAGAGCTGCTCGAAGGCGGTGCCGGCCACGGTGGCGTCCCACTCGCCGGTCTGATCGCCGACGACCTTGTACGTGCCCGCGTCGACCGACGGCTTGAGCGCCTCGACGTAGCCCTGCTTGAACAGCGCCGCGTTGTTGTCGGTCGGGTCGCCGTTGATGTAGACGATGTTGCCGGCGGTCTTGCCCGCGTCGGTGAGGCACTTCTCCAGGCCCTGGCCCATGAGCCGGCCGACTTCGACGTTGTCGAAGGAGACGTAGAACGACGCGCCGCCGCCGAGGGTCAGGCGGTCGTAGTCGATGGTCTGGATGCCGGCGTCCTGGGCCTTCTTGAGGCAGGCGGAGCCGGAGTCGGAGTCGAGGTTGACGATGAGCAGCACGTTGACGCCGGCGTTGATCATGCCGTCGCAGATGGTGCCGAACTTGGACGTGTCGCCGTCGGCGTTCTGGATGTCGGCCTCGACGCCGGCGTCCTCGAAGGCGGCGGCGAGCAGCGGCCGGTCGTTGGCCTCCCAGCGCGGCGAGGTCGAGGCGTCCGGAAGGATCACGCCGACGCTGCCGCCCTCGCCGGAGGACTCGCTGCCTTCGGAGGCACCCGGGGTCGCGGTGTCGTCGCCGCACGCGGCCAGGCCCAAGCACAGCACCGCTGCGGTAGCGACCCTCGCCAGTGTCTTCTTCTGCATTGCCGGTCTCCTTCGAGGTGGTGACGGGAACGGACGGCCCGCCGTCGCAGCGTGCAGTCGGGCAGGGCCACGGGCTGTGACCTGCACCACAACGTTTGTTGTGGCGCGCAACATAACCCTGTTGATCTCCCCTTGCAAGAGCCTGTCTCACACGTGTCGCGCTCGTTGACGGTCGGTGCAGGCAGGCATAAGTTGCGACTCCCAACAAACTCGGGAGATCCGATGTCGCTGCAGCCGAGCCCGGAAGACCGCTTCACCTTCGGCCTGTGGACCGTGGGATGGCAGGCGCGCGACCCGTTCGGCGACGCCACCCGCCCGCCGGTCGACCCGGTCGAGACCGTGCACCGGCTTGCCGAGCTGGGCGCCTACGGCGTGACCTTCCACGACGACGACCTGCTCGCCGTCGGCTCCGACCGCGACGAGCAGGTCCGGCGCTTCCGCACAGCGCTCGACGAGACCGGGCTGGCGGTCCCCATGGTGACGACCAACCTCTTCACCCACCCGGTCTTCAAGGACGGCGGGTTCACGAGCAACGACCGCAGCGTCCGCCGCTACGCGCTCCGCAAGGTGATGCGCAACCTCGACCTGGCCGCCGAGCTCGGCGCGTCGACGTACGTCTTCTGGGGCGGCCGGGAGGGGTCGGAGACCGACGCGGCCAAGGACGTACGAAGCGCGCTGGACCGCTACCGCGAGGGCCTCGACACCCTGGCGGAGTACGTCCTCGACCGCGGCTACGGACTGCGCTTCGCGCTGGAGCCCAAGCCCAACGAGCCGCGCGGCGACATCCTGCTCCCGACCATCGGGCACGCGCTGGCGTTCATCTCCACGCTGGAGCACGCGGACATGGTGGGCGTGAACCCGGAGGTGGGTCACGAGCAGATGGCCGGGCTGAACTTCGTGCACGGGATCAGCCAGGCCCTGTGGCAGGGCAAGCTCTTCCACATCGACCTCAACGGCCAGCACGGCCCGAAGTACGACCAGGACCTGGTCTTCGGGCACGGTGACTTGCTCAGCGCCTTCTTCCTCGTCGACCTGCTCGAGAACGGCGGCCCCGGCGGCAGTCCCGCCTACGACGGACCGCGGCACTTCGACTACAAGCCGCTGCGGACGGAGGACATGACCGGGGTCTGGTCCTCGGCCGCCGACAACATGCGCACCTACCTGCTGCTCAAGGAGCGGGCGCGCGCGTTCCGCGCCGACCCCGAGGTGCAGCAGGCGCTGGTCGACAGCCGCGTCGGGGAGCTGGCCACCCCGACGCTCGGCGACGGCGAGACCTTCGCGGACCTGCTCGCCGATCCCAGCGCCTTCGAGGACTTCGACGCCGACGCCGTCGGTGCGCGCGGACTGGGCTTCGGCCGACTGGACCAGCTGGCCGTCGAGCACGCCCTGGGCGCCCGCTGAGCCCGGGACCGGTCCGGCTCGCCGCCGGGGGCGCCCGCCTCGCGGTCGACCCGGCCGACGGCGGGCGGTGGACCTCGCTGTCGGTGGACGACCTCGACCTGCTCACCGGCGTCGCGCTGCCAGGCGGCCACCCACCGACGCTGCACGGCTGCTTCCCCATGGCACCCTTCGCCGGGCGGCTGCACCAGGCGCGGCTGGAGTGGGGCGGTCAGGTCCACCCGCTGCCGGCGCACGCCGCACCGCACGCCATCCACGGCACCGCGGTGGACGCCGCCTGGTCGGTCAAGGAGACCACCCCCACCACCGCCGTGCTCGAGCACGAGCTGACCGCGCCGTGGCCGTTCCGCGGGCGGGTGCGCCAGGAGCTGTCGCTGTTCGACGACCGCCTCGAGACCGCGCTCGTCGTGGCGGCCGACGAGCAGATGCCGGTGGTCGTGGGCTGGCACCCGTGGTTCCTGCGCCGGCTCGCCCGCGGCGGTGCGGTCGAGCTCGACGTCGCGCCACAGCAGATGTACGAGCTCGGTGCCGACGGCCTGCCCACCGGCCGGCTCGTCCCGCCGCCGGCCGGCCCGTACGACGACTGTTTCCTTGGGCTGACCAGACCGCCGAGGCTGACCTGGCCGGGCGCGCTGGAGCTGGTGCTGGACAGCCCCACCGACCACTGGGTGGTGTTCACCGAGCGGCCGGAGGCCGTCTGCGTCGAGCCGCAGACCGGGCCGCCCGACGCCGTCCGGCTGGGTCGCGCGACAGTCGTGCCGGCCGGCGGTTCGCACGAGCTCCGGCTGGTCCTGGGCTGGCGGCGACTGCCGGCCGACCGGCCGTAGGGTCGCGGACATGGACGCGCGCGTGCTGGGACGGACCGGACGACCGGTGTCGGTGGTGGGGCTGGGCTGCTGGCAGCTCGGGGCCGACTGGGGCGAGGTCAGCGAGGACGACGCGATGGCGGTCCTGCACGCCGCGGTCGACGCGGGCGTGACGCTGCTCGACACCGCCGACGTCTACGGCGACGGGCGCAGCGAGAAGCGGGTGGGCCGGCTGCTGGCCGACCGACCCGACCCGGGCCTGCTCGTCGCGACCAAGGCCGGGCGCCGCGCCGACC
>JAJAYV010000147.1 GCA_026786045.1 Frankiaceae bacterium
CGCGTGACGCCAGACCGGTAGCCGTCGCCTCGAACTCCTGGGCGTCCGACCAGACCTCCCACGCAGCGTCAGACGGCAAGTGCGACGGAATCGGCTCGGCGAAGTCAGCCAACCTGCTCAGGAAACGATGCTCGTCCACCCCGTGCACGAAAGTCCCGGCTAGCAGGTGCTCGCACCCGCCCCGCCGCGCACGGCAGCCCTCGGGTTCGTCACCGAGGAGCACCCAGGCCTCGCCTGACGAAAAGCGCTACGCGCCTGGTGCGCCACTGCTGTTGCTCGGTGTCGTCTGGAGCAAGAGATGGTGACGCAGCCAGGAGCGGCGGTGTTAGGGCCGTGGCGTGCGCGGCGACGCGGGCCCAATGGGGAGGAGGTGCCGCCGATGGCCGGAAGGACGCGCTCGTGGTGAGTGCAACGCGTTTGGACGTTAGGCGCGCAGGGCCTGCGGGCGGGGCGGCGCGGCGCCGCGCGCCAGGGCGGCTACGTCGAGCTCTACAGTGCGTACGGGCGCAGGTTCCCCGGCAGGCGGCCGACCGAGTCGTCCTCCTCCTGCCGCCGCACCTCGTCTTGCTCCTCCACCTGCTCGTCGAACGGCACGCGCGCGCTGGCGACGAGGTCTTCAAGACTCACACCGTACGAACGCGGCTCGCTCATGTGGTCAGTATGACCCGTCCGAAGGCTGCTGAATAGCGACGGCCGGTGTGATCGCACCCGCCCCGTGATCGGCTCTACCGAACTGTCGGGTGTCGCCACCTAGCGCCACTTATAGGTCGCGGTGCGGTCGCTGCCTCGCGGTTGTCCGCGCCGTCCAGGCCGACTCGGGTGCCCGTACGCCGGGCAGGGAGTTGAGGTCAGGCGGCGGAAGCAAGACTTCTAACGCCGTACACACCTACATCTCGTTCGGCATCGCCGGGTGCACGAGCGCCGAGGCCCGCGCCCGCAACGACAAGCGACTCTGGGTCGTCCACGATGACCTTGAGTTCGATGGTGACGACGTACTCGTTGTCAGGCACAGGATGCACCGTAGTGGCGGCTCGCGGCTGTCCAGGTGCCCACGGGTGCGGACGCCCGTCCCGGTCCCACCTCGGTCCCACCGGGCCCCTGAAACGGACACTGGGCCCTCTTCCGCGAGGAAGAAAGCCCAGGTCAGGTGGGGTGCGCCGCCAGGGACTTGAACCCCGAACCCGCGGATTAAGAGTCCGCTGCTCTGCCAATTGAGCTAGCGGCGCTTGTGGTGCAGGGGAAGACGATATCAGCCCTCGTCGGGGGGCAGAGCGACCGCCGGAGGCGCGGTCTCGCCGTCCGGCTCGGCCGACAGCGGGCGCAGTCCCTCGCGCGCGCGGGCGTCGCGGAGCAGCAGCGCGAACTCCTCCGGGTGCGACTCCACCAGCACGTCGGTAGCCGACCGGCGGGCCCGGCGCTCGCGCACCTCGAGGTCGCCGCTGCCGACGCTGCCCAGGCGCGGGCCGCGCTCGGCAGGAGCGGCGGCCGGGGGCCTGGGGGTGGTGCTGCGGGTCGTCACGGCGGTCGTTCGCTTGCGCGGAGCGGGCGTCGGCGCGGTCAGGCAGGCCCGACAGGTGGTCGCGTCACCGTCGAAGTCGTCCGCGGGACGCACCTTGCGGCAGGTGTCGCACCGCCGCCATCCGCTCACCGGCCCACCGTACGTCCCCCGCTGGTCGTCTTGTCACAGCGGTGCCTCGTAGGACAGGGTTCCGGCAGCGGTCGCGGCTCGCCCCTCGCGCCGCCCCGAGGCCTGGAGGACCCCAGTGAGCGACCGCGTGCAGAGCACGATGCAGGACAGCCCCCTGACCATCACCGAGATGCTGCGCCACGGCGCCACCGTCTACGCGACGAGCAAGGTCCTCACCTTCGACGGCGAGGGGGTGCGCGAGGCCAGCTTCGCTGAGGTGGCCGACCGGATCGCCCGGCTGGCAGGCGGTCTGGCGGGGCTCGGCGTCGGCCCGGGCGACCGCGTCGGGACGTTCATGTGGAACACCCAGGAGCACCTCGAGGCCTACTTCGCCGTACCGGCCATGGGCTCGGTGCTGCACACGCTGAACCTCCGGTTGTTCCCCGACCAGCTGGCCTACGTCGTCGACCACGCGCAGGACAAGGTGATCATCGTCGACGGGACGGTGCTGCCGCTGCTGGCGAAGGTGGCCGACCAGCTGCCGACCGTGGAGCACTACGTGCTGATCGGCGAGGGCGACACCAGCGCCCTCGGCGACGTCCCGGTGACGCGGTACGAGGACCTGCTGGCGGGTGCGCCGGCGAGCTACGACTGGCCCGATCTGGACGAGCGGACGGCCTCGTCGATGTGCTACACGAGCGGCACGACCGGCAACCCCAAGGGGGTCGTCTACAGCCACCGGTCGACCTACCTGCACTCGCTGGCGCTCGCGACCGGCAACGTCTTCTCGCTGTCGGACCGCGATCGGCTCCTGCCGGTGGTGCCGATGTTCCACGCCAACGCCTGGGGTCTGGCCTACGCCGGCTGGTTCGCCGGCTGCGACTTCCTGATGCCCGGCCGCTTCCTGCAGGCCGAGCCGCTCGCGAAGATGATCTCGATCTGGAAGCCGACGCTGGCGGGCGCTGTCCCGACCATCTGGAACGACCTGCTCCGCTACGTCGACGAGCACCCCACCGACCTGTCCTCGCTGCGGGTGGTGCCGTGCGGCGGCTCCGCCGTCCCGCGCGCGCTCATGAAGGCGTTCCAGGAGCGGCACGGCGTACGCATCGTGCAGGCC
>JAJAYV010000148.1 GCA_026786045.1 Frankiaceae bacterium
AGCCCGCGGGGGAGACCGCCGCCGCGGCCCGCCTCGACGCGGTCGCCGCCGCCCGCGCCCCGCGCTGACCCCGGAACGCCTGCCTGCCGGTCGTACGTTCTACCGGCCACCACGCGACCTTCGGAGGGCTCCTGTGCACGGTCACCGCAACGGGCTGAAGACGGCGATGCTGCTCGGCCTGCTGTCGGCGCTGATCCTGCTCGTCGGCGCGCAGTTCGGCTCGAGCGGCCTGGTCATCGCCCTGGTCGTCGCGCTCGGTGTGAACGGCTACTCGTACTTCTACAGCGACAAGCTGGCGCTGCGGAGCATGCGCGCCTACCCGGTGAGCCAGGTGCAGCACCCGCGGCTCTACGCGATCGTCGCCGAGCTGGCGCACTCCATGCGGATGCCGATGCCGCGGCTCTACCTCAGCCCGACGGCCGCGCCGAACGCGTTCGCCACGGGTCGCAACCCGCAGAACGCCGCCGTCTGCTGCACCGAGGGGATCCTGCAGCTGCTCGACGAGCGCGAGCTGCGCGGCGTGCTCGGGCACGAGCTGGCCCACGTCGGCAACCGCGACATCCTGATCGCCTCCGTCGCCGCGACGTTGGCCACGGTCATCACCTTCATGGCCAGCATGGCGCAATTCGCGATGATCTTCGGCGGGCGCAGTCGTGAGGGCGGCAACGTGCTGTCCAGCCTGCTCCTGATCATCCTCGGCCCGCTGGCCGCCGGCATCATCCAGATGGCCATCAGCCGCAACCGGGAGTACGCCGCCGACGTCACCGGCGCCCAGGTCACCGGTGACCCGCTCGCCCTCGCCAGCGCCCTGCGCAAGCTGGAGCACGGCATCGCCGCCCGCCCGCTCCTCGAGGACCCGTCCCTGGCGCCGACCTCGTCGCTGATGATCGCCAACCCGTTCCGCGGCGGCGGCATCGGCAAGCTGTTCAGCACCCACCCGCCCATGGCCGAGCGGATCGCCCGGCTGGAGGCCATGGCCGGCTACCGCCGGTAGCCACCGCCGCCCTGGCTCGCTCGGACAGGCCTGGCCAGCGTGCTGTCTTCGGAAGATCCCCAGTAGCGGGCTCCTGTGGATCTTCCGAAGATCTTGCGCTGCACAGCCCGGCGGCGCCGCACCAGGTCTCAGCGGTAGTTGGTGAACTGCAGCGCGAAGTCGAAGTCCTCGCCCTTGAGCAGCGCGATGACCGCCTGAAGGTCGTCCTTCTTCTTCGCGCTCACGCGCAGCTGGTCACCCTGGATCTGGGCCTGCACGCCCTTGGGGCCCTGCTCGCGGATGACCTTGCTGACCTTCTTGGCGTTGTCCTGGCTGATGCCCTCGCTCACCGTGGCGGTGAGGCGGTACTCCTTGCCGGACTGCTGCGGCTCGCCGGCCTCGAGCGTCTTGAGCGAGATCTGGCGCTTGACCAGCTTCTCCTTGAAGACGTCGAGCAGCGCCGCGCAGCGCTCCTCCGAGGAGGCCTTGACAACGATCGACTCACCGGACCAGGCGATCTCGGCGCCCGTGCCCTTGAAGTCGTACCGCGTGGCAGCCTCCTTGGCCGCCTGGTTCAGGGCGTTGTCGACCTCCTGCCGGTCGACCTTGCTCACGACGTCGAACGACGGATCAGCCACGCGCTCCTCCTTGCTATCGTCTCCCGCGCACCAGGCGGGTTGCCCGAGTGGTCAAAGGGAGCAGACTGTAAATCTGCCGGCTCAGCCTACGAAGGTTCGAACCCTTCACCCGCCACGCCTCGTGCGACGGCCCCTGGACAGGCGTCCGGGGGCCGTCGTCGTGTCGCGGCGCAGCACCCCCCGGGCGATCAGCTCGACGACGAGCACCACAGCCGTCGCCTGCACGGCCAGCAGCGCGACGAGCACCAGCACCTGCACCGCGCCGGCCTGCACCGGGGTGGCCCCGCCGAGCAGCGTCCCGACGAAGGTGCCCGGCAGCGCGACCAGCCCGACGGTCCGCGTCTGGTCCAGGCCCGGCAACATCGCCTCGGCGGCCGCCGGGCGGCTGACCATGAGCCCGGCCTCGCGGTCGTGGAAGCCCAGCGCCATCGCCGCCTCCACCTCGCCGCGGCGCGCGTGCAGCTCGTCCAGCCCGCGGCGCCCGGCGAGCACGGTGCCGGCCATCGCCCCGCCGATGAGGATGCCGGCGACGGGCACCACCGCCACGCCTTCCGCGGGCACGACGCCCAGCAGGACCAGCCCGGCGGTGATCGGCAACGCGCCCGCGCCGACCGGCAGCGCGCACCACCAGCCGCACCGCGAGCGGGTGAGCCGCCTACCGGCCGTGCCGCTCGCGACCAGGAACATCGTCAGCACGAACAGCGCGCTCAGCCACAGCGAGCGGACCACCGCGGCGATGACCAGCGCGACGAGCCCGAGTTGCACCAGCGCGCGTACCGAGGCGACGACGACGTCGCGCTGCAGGCACAGCTCGCCGAACGCCGCGAGGGCGCAGGCCAGGGCCACCAGCAGGACGAGGGCGACGGCGAGCTCGGGACCGACGTCGACCAGCGGGGACACCCCACAAGACCACCACGGGCCGGTCCCCGAGGCACCCCGGCCCGGCCGCTGGACCGTGTAGCCTTCCTCTCGCTCCGCGCCCCCTTAGCTCAGTCGGCAGAGCGTCTCCATGGTAAGGAGAAGGTCTACGGTTCGATTCCGTAAGGGGGCTCTGTGCCGCTGCCCGGCTCCGGCCGGTCGGCGGTCTCGGCGGTGTAGCTCAGCCTGGTAGAGCAAGCGGCTCATAATCGCTGTGTCACCGGTTCAAGTCCGGTCACCGCTACACCCCCGGCGCTCGCGCCGGGTAGTCTCGTGCACCGTGCCCACCCGGCACGCCCCCAGCTAGTCCGCGATCTGAGAGAGCAGGCACCTCCGCATGGCCGCCACCGACGTCCGCCCGAAGATCACGATGGCCTGCCAGGTGTGCAAGAACCGGAACTACATCACCAAGAAGAACCGGCGCAACGACCCGGACCGGATGGACCTCAAGAAGTTCTGCCCGACCTGCCGGCAGCACACCGACCACCGCGAGACGCGCTAGTCCCGCACCCGCACGCCACGTCGAGGCCGGCTCCCCACGGGGGAGACCGGCCTCCGTCGCGTCCGGGGCCTGCGCTAGCGTCCGCCGGACACCGTCAGCGAGGGAGCACCGTGCCCGTCAGCCGCGATTTCATCGGCCGGGAGTACCCGGCCTCGGCCCCCTACGAGGTGGGCCGTGAGCAGATCCGCCGCTTCGCCGAGGCCATCGGCGACCTGAACCCCGCCTACCTCGACGCGCAGGCCGCGCGCGCGCTCGGCCACCCTGACGTCATCGCGCCGCCCACGTTCCTCACCGTCCTGAACTTCCGGTACGCCACGGAGGGCCCGATCTCCGACCCGGCCCTCGGGCTGGACTACGCGATGGTGGTCCACGGCGAGCAGTCCTTCGAGCTGCACCGGCCGGTGCGCGCCGGCGACGTGCTGTCCAGCGTGCAGAGCGTCGAGGACATCAAGGACGCCGGCCGCAACGAGCTCATCGTCACCGTCACCCAGGTGACCGCTGCCGGCGGCGAGCAGGTCGCGACACTGCGCTCCACCATCGTCAGCCGCGGCACCGCCGCCCCGCGCGAGCCGAAGCAGGCCTGAGGTGCCCCGCTACGACGAGGTCGAGGTCGGGACCGAGCTCCCGGCGCGCACGTTCACGATCACGCGCGCCGACCTGGTCCGCTACTGCGGCGCCAGCGGCGACTTCAACGTCATCCACTGGAACGAGCGGATCGCCAAGGCCGTCGGCCTGCCCGACGTGATCAGCCACGGGATGATGACCATGGCCCAGACCGGTCGGGCCGTCACCGACTGGGCCGGCGACCCCGGCGCGGTGCGGTCGTACTCCGTGCGCTTCAGCCGCCCGGTCGCCGTGGCCGACGACGACGAGGGCGCCACGCTCACCGTCAGCGGGACCGTCGAGGAGAAGCTCGACGGTGGCCGCGTGGTCCTCGGCCTGACCGCCACCGTCGGCGACAGCAAGGTGCTCACCGCCGCCAAGGCGGTCGTGCAGCTCAGCTGATCCGCATCGCTGCCGCTCTCGACCTGCCCTTTGGAGGAACCCCTGTGACGCAGCTCGTCGACGCCTCGACGCTCCCCCGCCGCGCCGAGGCCGCCCTGGAGCGGCTGGGTGACCACCCGTCGCTGTTCTTCGAGGGCACCTGGCAGACCAGCGGCCAGCTCGCCGCCCGCGCCCGCCGCGCTGCCGCCGGCTTCGTCGGGCTCGGGGTCGAGCCCGGGGACCGGGTGCTGCTGTTCATGGCCAACTGCCCCGAGGTCGGCATCACGTACTCCGCCCTGTGGCGGGCCGGCGCCGTCGCGACGCCGGTGCTGTTCCTGCTCAGCGAGGACGAGCTGCGCCACGTGCTCACCGACTCCGGCGCGGTCGCCATCGTCACGACCCCGGAGTTCCTGCCCAAGATGCTGTCGGTCGCGGGCGGTCGGCCGGTCGTCGTCGTCGACGGGGAGGGCGGCACGACGACCTTCGCCGAGCTCGAGAGAGGCGACGAGCTGTCGATCGTCGACCGCACCCCTCAGGACCTCGCGGCGCTGCTCTACACCGGCGGCACCACCGGTCGCAGCAAGGGCGTCGCGCTCACCCACGCCGGCCTGGACGCCGCGGGCGCCGCGGGCTACGCCGCCGGCTACCGGCCCGGGCGCACCGTCGGCCTGCTGCCGCTGCCGCTCGCGCACGTCTACGGCCTGATGGTCAGCGTCACCGGCATGCACGCCGTCGAGCCCGGCCGCAGCGTGCTCATGCGGTGGTTCGACCCGGCCGGCTTCGTCGGGCTCGTCGAGGAGCACCGGGTGCAGTCCGCGGCGCTGGTGCCGTCGATGCTGCAGATGCTGCTCACCCAGCCGCTGGAGGAGCGCGACCTGTCCAGCCTCGAGCGGGTCAGCAGCGGCGGCGCGCCGCTCGCCGTCGAGGTCGCGCACGAGCTCGAGCGGCGCATCCCCGGGCTCGAGGTGCGCGAGGGCTACGGCTGCACCGAGACCACCGCGCTGATCTCCGCCCAGCCGCCCGAGGAGCGTCGGCTCGGCTCGGTCGGCAAGCCCGTCGGCGGCATCTCGGTCCGCATCACGGGCCCCGACGGCGAGGAGCTGCCGGCCGGGCAGGACGGCGAGATCTGCGTGCAGGGACCGCTCGTCATGAGCGGTTACTGGCAGGCGCCCGAGGCGACCGCCCAGGCGATCTCGGACGGCTGGTTCCACACCGGCGACGTCGGCCACCTCGACGAGGACGGCTACCTCTACGTCGTCGACCGGATCAAGGACCTCATCATCCGCAACGGCTTCAACGTCTACCCCCGCGACGTCGAGGACGTCCTGCTCGCCCACGCCGAGGTCACCGCGGCGGCCGTCGTCGGCCGCCCCGACCCGAAGGTGGGCGAGGAGGTCGTGGCGTTCGTCTCCGTCACGCCCGGCTCGACGCTGACGCCCGACCAGCTCGTCGCCCACGCCAAGCAGCACATCAGCGCGGCGAAGTACCCGCGCGAGGTCCGCATCGTCGACAGCATCCCGTTGACCAGCGTGCTCAAGACCGACCGCAAGGCGCTGCGGGCCCAGCTCCAGCAGGCCCGCTGATGGCCGACACGATGCGGGCGGCCCGCTTCGAAGCCGCGACGCGCCGGCTCGACGTCGTCGACGTGCCGGTCCCGGTGCCCGGGCCGACCGAGGTGCTCGTCCGGGTCGAGGCCTGCGGCATCGGCCTGTCCGACGTCCACCTGCTCGAGGGGACGCTGCCCGGGCCGCTGCCCGTGGTCACCCCCGGCCACGAGTCCGCCGGCACCGTCGCCCGGGTCGGCGCCCTGGTCCCCGGCTGGGTCCAGGGGGACCGCGTGCTGATGGCCGGCGGCCGCAACTGCGGCACCTGCCGGTGGTGCGTACGCGGCCGGTTCGAGGAGTGCGAGGCCTTCGAGATCGTGGGCTTCAGCTTCGACGGCGCCTGGGCGCAGTACGTCGTCGTCCCGTAAGCCGCCCTGACCGAGCGCGCGGCCCTGCGCCCCGGCGAGGCGATCGGGCTGTGGGGCATCGGCGGGCTGGGCGTGCACGCCGTGCAGGTCGCCCGGATAGTCGGCGCCGGCCCGATCGTCGCGGTCGACCCGTTGCCGAGCGCGCGCGAGCGGGCGCTGCGGCTCGGCGCCGACCACGCGCTCGACCCGACCGCCGTCGACGTCGTCGAGGAGGTCCGCCGGATCACCAGCGGCCGGATGCTCGACGTCGCCGTCGACCTCGTCGGCGCCAACGTCGTGCTCGCGCAGGCCGCCGCGAGCCTGGGCCGCTTCGGCCGCTGCGTCATGGTCGGGCTCTCGCTCGACGACGTCGCGCTCGGTCCGGGGGTCTTCTTCGGCGTCCAGTCGCAGTCGCTGCTCGGCCACCTCGGCTACAAGAAGCGCCACCTCGACGAGCTCGTCACGCTCGTCGAGCTCGGCCGCCTCGACGTGTCCGGCTCGGTGAGCGACGTGCTGCCGCTCGAGCAGGTCGGCCGCGGCGTGGAGCGCCTCAGGAGCAAGGAGGGCGACCCGGTCCGCCTCGTCGTCCAGCCCTGGACCTGACCGCGTCGTAGCGTCGGACGCATGTCCCTGACGCCCGACGACCCGACCCCCGACACCCCGCCCGAGCAGGTCACCGCGGTGGCTGAGCGGCGCGCCGCTGCCCGCGCCGCGAAGGACTTCGCCGCGAGCGACCGACTGCGCGACGAGATCGCCGACGCCGGCTGGGTGGTGCGCGACGGACCCGACGGCTGGACGCTCGCGCCCCGGCCGCCGTACGCCGTCGTGGCCTCGGTCGACGCGCTGCCCGACCGCAGCGCCGAGCCCGACACGCACCGCTGCACCGTGGCGCTGCTCGTCGAGGGCTGGCCCGAGGACGTCCGGACCTGCGTGGAGGCGCTGCTCGCGCACGCGCCCGCCGACGTGCAGGTCGTGCTGCTGGAGAACGGCAGCACCGACGCGGGCGCCGTCGTGCACGAGCTCGCCGCGCACGACCGGGTCAGCGAGCTGCACGTCGAGCGCGCCGCGGGCTGGTCGCAGGCGCGGCAGGCGCTGGTGCGCGCCGACACCGCCGCCGTGCACGTCCTGATGGACCTGTCGACGGTGCTGGAGGGCGACGGCATCGGGCCGTTGCTCGACGCCCTCGACGACCCGGCGACCATCGGGGCCGGCTGGCGCGGGGTGCGGGTGCAGGACGGCTGGACCGATTTCGAGGACGCCGGGCCGGGCGAGGTCGAGGCGCTGCTCGGCTACCTGCTGGCGGTGCGCCGCAGCGCCGCGCTGCAGGTGCCGCTGCCGGCCAAGGCGCGCTTCTACCGCAACGCCGACATGGAGTGGTCGTTCCTGCTGCGCGAGGCCGGGCTCGGGCGCCTGGTCGCCGTCGACGTGCCGGTGCGCCAGGACCGGCACCGCGGCTACCACGACAGCGACCCGGCCTACCGCGACAAGGAGAGCCGCAAGACCTACGACCGCTTCCTGCAGCGCTTCCGCAGCCGCGAGGAGCTGCGCCTGCGCTGACCTTGCACCTCCGGTGCAAGAACCCCTGCACGCCGTCGTAGCCTGCGGCACCGACGACCAGGCAGGAGCACCCTTGACGGACCTCCCCGACCACGTACGCGTGGCGGTGATCGGCAGCGGCTTCTCCGGCATCGGTACCGCTGTGCGGCTCGCCCAGGCAGGCGAGCACGACGTCGTGGTGCTCGAGCGGGCGGGCAGCGTCGGCGGCACCTGGCGGGACAACACCTACCCGGGCTGCGCCTGCGACGTGCCCAGCCACCTCTACTCGTTCTCCTTCGCGCCCAACCCCGACTGGTCGCGGGCCTTCAGCCGGCAGCCCGAGATCCGGGCCTACCTCGAGCGGGTCTGCGACGACTTCGGCGTCCGGTCGCAGCTGCACCTGGACACCGAGCTGCTCGCCGGCACCTGGGACGACGCGGCCGCGCTCTGGCGGCTCGAGACCAGCCGGGGCCCGCTCACCGCCGACCTGCTCGTCAGCGGCTGCGGCGGCCTGGTGGAGCCGGCCTACCCCGACCTGCCCGGGCTGGAGACCTTCGCCGGCCCGGTCTTCCACTCCGCGCGCTGGGACCACGACGTCGACCTGGCCGGCAAGCGGATCGCCGTCATAGGCACCGGCGCCTCGGCGATCCAGTTCGTCCCGGAGCTCCAGCCTGAGGCCGACAGGCTGGTGCTGTTCCAGCGCACCCCGCCGTGGGTCCTGCCGCGGATGGACCGGGAGTACGGCCAGAAGCAGAAGGACCTGTTCCGCGAGCACCCGGCCTTGCAGCGCGTGGCGCGCACCGGCCAGTACTGGTTCCGCGAGTGGAACCTGCTCGCCTTCACCGGCAAGGGCGGGCTGCGCCGCAAGGCCGAGCAGGAGGCGCGCAAGCACCTCGAGCGGCAGGTCCCGGACCCCGAGCTCCGCGAGCGGCTGACCCCCGACTACGCCATCGGCTGCAAGCGGGTGCTGATCAGCAACGACTACTACCCGGCGGTCTCGCAGGACAACGTCGACGTGGTGACCAGCGGCATCGCCGAGGTGCGCCCGCACGCCGTGGTCGACGCCGACGGGGTGGAGCACGAGGTCGACGTCATCGTCCTGGGCACCGGCTTCCGGGTCATGGACATCCCGGTCGCGCACCGCCTGACCGGCCGCGAGGGCCGCACCCTGTCCGAGGAGTGGCAGCAGACCGGCGCCGCCGCGCACCGTGGCACCACCGTCGCCGGCTTCCCCAACCTGTTCCTGCTGCTCGGCCCGAACACCGCGCTGGGCCACAGCAGCGTCGTCTTCATGATCGAGGCTCAGATCGCCTACGTCGTGAAGGCGCTCGAGGCGCTCGAGGAGTACGACGCCCGCGCGCTCGAGGTCCGGCGCGAGGCGCAGGACGCCTACGACGCGCAGCTGCAGGCCCAGCTCGAGACGACGGTGTGGAACTCCGGCGGCTGCCGGTCCTGGTACCGCGACGAGGACGGCCGCAACTTCACCCTGTGGCCCACCCACACATACACGTTCAAGCGGCAGCTGTCCCGGTTCGACGCCGAGGCCTACGCGCTGCGCACCCCCGCCCGAGTCCAGGAGCCCGTGTGAACAAGACCAAGGCCCTCGGCCTGACCGCCGCCGTCGTGGGTGGCGCCGTGCTGGTGCGCCGGGCGACCGCCGCCGCGGCCCTGCCGGTGCCGGCACCGCTGCCGCCGCCCGTCAGCCGGGACCGCACCGTCCGCACCGAGGACGGCGTCGAGCTGTCCGTGCACGAGCACGGCGAGAAGGACAGCGCGAGCGCGACGGTGGTGCTCGCGCACGGCTACGTGCAGAGCTCGAGGCTCTGGAACGGTCAGGTGCGCGACCTGGTCGACGCCCGGCCCGACCTCAGGGTCGTGACCTACGACCACCGCGGCCACGGCCGGTCCGGCCGTACCGAGCGCCACCGCGCGACGATCCAGCAGCTCGGCCGCGACCTCGCCCGCGTCGTCGAGGCGGTCGCCCCGACCGGCCCGGTCGTCGTCGGCGGCCACTCGATGGGCGGCATGACCGTGATGGCGCTGGCCGAGGAGCACCCCGAGCTGTTCGCAGAGCGCATCGTGGGCGCGGCCTTCGTCGGCACGTCGGCCGGCGAGCTGGCCGACGTGACGTACGGCCTGCCCGCTCCGGTCGCCAAGGCCGTCAAGGCGCTCATGCCCCGCCTGAACGAAGCCGCCGTCAAGGCCGAGGCCAAGGGCAAGGCCCGCAAGGTCGGTGCCGGCGACGCGTGGATGACCTTCCCGAGGGGTGCCGACAAGGCGCTGGTGCGGGAGGTGCTCGACGTGCACCGCGACTGCTCGGCCGAGACGGTCGCGGCCTTCCTGCCGACCTTCTCCGACCACGACCGGCGGACCGCGCTGGCGGCCCTCGCGCACGTCCCGACCGTCGTGGTCGTCGGCGACAGGGACGTGCTCTGCCCGCTGCCGCACAGCCGGGCGCTGGCCGACGCGCTACCGACCAGCGAGCTGACCGTGTTCCCCGGGGTGGGCCACATGGTCCACCTGGAGCGCCGCGCCGAGGTCAGCCGGATCCTGCTGTCCCTCGTGGACCGCGCCACCACCGGCGCCCCTCGGTCCCTTGCGACGGCGCCGGGCTGACCGGGCCTACTGGGCTACTGGGCCTCGGCGAGCAGGGCGGCCAGCCGGCTGACGCCCTTCTCGAGGTCCTCGTCGCCGAGGGCGTAGGACAGCCGGAAGTAGCCGGGCGTACCGAAGGCCTCGCCCGGGACGACCGCCACGCCGACCTCGTCGAGGATCAGCTCGGCCAGCTCGACGGAGCTCGTCGGGGTGCGCCCGCGCAGCGACTTGCCGAGCACGCCCTTGACCGAGGGGTAGGCGTAGAAGGCCCCCTCGGGGACCGGGCAGGTGATTCCCGGGATCTGGTTGAGCATCCGCACCATCGTCTGGCGGCGGCGGTCGAAGGCCGCCCGCATCTCGGCGACGGCCGACAGGTCGCCGGTCAGCGCCTCGATCGCCGCGGCCTGCGCCACGTTGTTGACGTTGGAGGTCGCGTGCGACTGCAGGTTCGTCGCAGCCTTGATCACGTCGACCGGGCCGAGCATCCAGCCGACCCGCCAGCCGGTCATGGCGTAGGTCTTGGCGACGCCGTTGACGACCACGCAGGTGTCGGCGAGCTCGGGCACGACGACCGGCATCGAGACGTGCTCGGCGTCGCCGTAGACCAGGTGCTCGTAGATCTCGTCGGCGACGACCCAGATGCCGTGCTCGAGCGCCCAGCGGCCCACGGCCTCCACCTCGGCGGGGGAGGCCACCGCGCCGGTCGGGTTCGAGGGCGAGCACCACAGCAGCACCTTGGTGCGCTCGGTGCGGGCGGCCTCGAGCTGCTCGACGGTGACCCGGTAGCCCTGGTCCTCGGTGGTGACGACGTCGACCGGCACCCCGCCGGCGAGCTTCACGGCCTCCGGGTAGGTGGTCCAGTACGGCGCCGGCAGCAGCACCTCGTCGCCCGGGTCGAGCAGCGTCGCGAACGCCGAGTACACCGCCTGCTTGCCGCCGTTGGTCACCAGCACCTGCGCGGCGGTGACCTCGTAGCCGCTGTCGCGGGCGGTCTTGGCGACGATCGCGGTCTTGAGCGTGGGCATTCCGCCGGCCGGGGTGTAGCGGTGGTTGCTCGGGTCCGCGCAGGCCCGCTCGGCAGCGGCGACGACGGGGGCGGGGGTCGGGAAGTCGGGCTCGCCGGCGCCAAAGCCCACGACGTCCTCGCCGGCGGCCTTCTTGGCCTTGGCCTTGGCGTCGACGGCCAGCGTCGCCGACTCGGTGATGCTCCCGATCCGGCTCGAGACGCGCGGGCGGGCGGAGGTCGGTGCGGGAGTTCCGGAACCAGTCATGGCACCCATCGTCGCGCGCCCGTCCAGCGGGCGACCACCCGGGGCGGGCCCGGCGGGCCGCGCGGCAGCCGGAGCAGGTTGGACCCCGACGGCCGACGCCGTACACTCGTTCGTCTGGGGGCCTACGCCTCTGCTCCGGCGCGCCCGCGCTCCGGGGCGGTGTGCAGCAGTGCTGGCCCTCGGAGGGGTGTAGCTCAGTTGGCCAGAGCGCCGGTCTCCAAAACCGGATGTCGCAGGTTCGACTCCTGTCACCCCTGCAGCAACGCACCACCCCAGCCCGCGAGCGGGCGCCCGACCAGACGATGAGGACTGCATGAGCGACAGCGCGGGGACCGCGACCGGTCTCGGCACGCCTGACCGCCCCGAGCGGGCCGGCAAGGAGCGTCGCCCTGGTCGGCTGCGTCGGGTGATCACCTTCTACAAGCAGGTCGTCGCCGAGCTGCGCAAGGTCATCTGGCCGACGCGCCGCGAGCTGCTGACCTACACGGCCGTCGTGCTCGTCTTCGTCGTGTTCATGGTCGCCGTCGTCAGCCTGTTCGACTTCGTGTTCAGCCAGGGCGTGCTCGCGGTCTTCGGCAACGGCTAGCCCGTCCTGCTCCGCACCGCACCCGCCCTCCCCCCGACCAGAACAGGACGTCCACGTGTCCGAGCCCACCCTCCCCAGCGACGCACCCGACGAGGGTGCGTGGTCCGAGCAGGGCGAGGCCGTCGACAGCACCCCGGCGGCGTTCTCGCCCGGGTTCGCCGCCTCCACCGAGGCCGGCAGCAAGGCCGCTGACCTCAACGAGCTCGGCGCCGGCGGCGTCGACGACGCGCCCAGCGGCTACCTCGTGGACGCTGCGCCCGACGGCGTCGGCACCGCCGCCGGCGACGTCGTCGCTGACTCCGCGGCCGACGAGGCCGCGTCCGAGCAGGCCCTGTCCGAGCAGGCCCTGTCCGAGCAGGCCCTGTCCGACGAGGACATGGACCCGGCCGACCGGCTGCGCCAGGAGCTCGCCGGCCAGCAGGGCGACTGGTACGTCGTGCACTCCTACGCCGGCTACGAGAACAAGGTGAAGACCAACCTCGAGAGCCGCATCTCCTCGCTCAACATGGAGGACTACATCTACGCGATCGAGGTGCCGACCGAGGAGGTCACCGAGATCAAGGGCGGCAAGCGCCAGCAGGTCGTCCGCAAGAAGCTCCCCGGCTACCTGTTCGTCCGGATGGACCTCACCGACGAGTCGTGGTCGGTCGTGCGCAACACCCCGGGCGTCACCGGCTTCGTCGGCCAGACCTCGCGCCCGTCGCCACTGTCCATCGACGAGGTGGTCAAGATGATCGCCCCGCCGAAGCAGAAGACGGTCGTGGCGGTCAAGGCCGTCGACTTCGAGGTCGGCGAGTCCATCACCGTCACCGACGGCCCGTTCGCCACGCTGCCCGCGACGATCAACGAGATCAACCTCGACAGTCAGAAGCTCAAGGTGCTGGTGTCGATCTTCGGCCGCGAGACGCCGGTCGAGCTGTCCTTCAACCAGGTCGCCAAGCTCTAAGCCGCCTGTCGTCCCGCCCACCCAAGAGAAGAAGAAGACATGCCTCCCAAGAAGAAGCTCGCCGCCGTCATCAAGCTGCAGATCAAGGCCGGCGTCGCGACGCCTGCGCCGCCCGTGGGCCCGGCCCTCGGCCAGCACGGCGTCAACATCATGGAGTTCTGCAAGCAGTACAACGCGGCGACCGAGTCGCAGCGTGGGGACATCGTCCCGGTTGAGATCTCGGTGTTCGAGGACCGCTCGTTCACCTTCATCACCAAGACCCCGCCGGCTGCGCGTCTGATCCTCAAGGCCGCCGGTGTCGACAAGGGCTCGCCCACGCCGCACACCAAGAAGGTCGCCACCATCTCGCAGGCCCAGGTCCGCGAGATCGCCACGACCAAGCTGGCCGACCTCAACGCCCGCGACATCGACGCAGCCGCCAAGATCGTCGCCGGCACCGCCCGCTCCATGGGCATCACCGTCGCCGGCTGACGGTAACCACCCCCTGTGGGAGGGGTCCGGACCGTCCGGGCCCCGCCATCACCACAACTGCTGACGACAGCAGGAAGAAGGCACCACCATGGCAAAGCGCAGCAAGGCCTACCGGGCCGCGGCCGAGAAGGTCGACCTGGACAACCTGTACTCCCCGCTCGAGGCCGTCCGCCTCGCGAAGCAGACCTCGGTCACCTCGTACGACGCGACCGTCGAGGTCGCCATGCGCCTGGGCGTCGACCCGCGCAAGGCCGACCAGATGGTCCGCGGCACCGTCAACCTGCCGCACGGCACCGGCAAGACCGCCCGCGTCATCGTCTTCGCGGTCGGCGAGAAGGCCGCCGAGGCCCTGGCCGCCGGCGCCGACGAGGTCGGCGGTGACGACCTGATCGAGAAGGTCCAGGGCGGCTTCCTCGACTTCGACGCCGCGGTCGCGACCCCCGACCAGATGGGCAAGGTCGGCAAGATCGCCCGCATCCTCGGGCCGCGCGGCCTCATGCCGAACCCGAAGACCGGCACCGTCACCGCCGACGTCACCAAGGCCGTCAGCGACATCAAGGGCGGCAAGGTCAACTTCCGCGTCGACAAGCAGGCCAACCTGCACCTGGTGATCGGCAAGGCCAGCTTCGACGAGAAGCAGCTCGTGGAGAACTACGGCGCCGCGCTCGACGAGGTCTCACGTGCCAAGCCGGCCACCTCCAAGGGCACCTACGTCAAGAAGGTCGCCGTCAGCACCACCATGGGCCCCGGCATCCCGGTCGACCCCAAGCGCACCCGCAACCTGCTCGAGGACGGCTCGTCCACCGACGCGCAGTAGCACCACCTGCTCGACGTCGTACGACCCGGATGTGGCGATCAGCGGCCACCGTGCCGCACGGCTGATCGCCACATCCGGCCGCTCGACCCGCCCCATCGGGGCGGCTGCTAGTCTCATCC